>NZ_BCBJ01000077.1:0-34893 GCF_001320605.1 Pseudomonas sp. NBRC 111133
TATGTTGCCTGCTGCATCGGTGGCGGTGGCCTGCAGCACTTCGCCGTCTACTTGCGGCGGGTTGAGGTTGATGCTGAACACACCGGTCGGGCCGACCACGGCGGTGCCCAGTTCGGTGCCGTCGGCGGCAACGATACGCACGGTACTGCCCGGTTCGGCCCTGCCGGTAAGCACGGTGCCGTCGGCGCTGACGGCCAGTTCGGTCGGTGCGGCAGGCGCGGTAATGTCTGGCGCGGAGATCTGTGCGGGCAGCGAAGAGACGCCGCTGTCATCGATGGCGACGACATCCAGCAGTTCACCGTTGGCTTGTGGCGGGTTCAGTTCGATGCTGAAAGTGCCATCGGGATTGGCGATGGCGCTGCCGATCAGCATGCCGTTGGCATCGTGTACTTCTACTCGGGTGCCCGCCGGGGCGGAACCGGTGAGGGTAGTGCCGTCTGCATCGATGACCAGGTTACTCGGGCTGTCTGGCGCGGTGGTGAGTGGTACATCGTATTCGAGGGCAACGGAGGCGTTGCCGCTGGGGTCGGTCTGTACCAGGCTCAGCTGGTCACCCGGTTGTACCGCCGGATCAAGGTTGATGAGGAAGGTGCCATTGGCTCCGACCACCCCGGTACCGATCACGGTGCCGTTGGCATCGCGGACTTCGACGGTAGCCCCCGGTTCGCCACGCCCGCTCAGGACCAGGCCGCTGCTGCCGACTGCGATGTCGCTGACAGCGGCAGGAGGCGTGATATCCGGGGCATCGAACTGCAGCGGCGCGGAAGTGTTGCCAGCTGCGTCCACCAGACGAACGTCCAGCGCTTCGCCGTTGGCCTGGGCTGGGTTAAGGGTGACGCTGAACAGGCCATCGGCACCGACCACGCCCGTACCAATGATAGTGCCTGCGGCATCACGCACCTGCACGGTGGCGCCTGGCTCGCCGCGACCGGTGAAGGTCACGCCATCGGCCAAGGCCAGGTCGGTGGGTTGAGCTGGAGGCAGCAGGTCGGCAGAGGTTACCGAGCCCGACGGCGATACGTTGCCGGCAGCATCGGTCAGGGTGACTTGCAAGGTGCTGCCGTCGATCACGGCAGGGCTCAAGGACACCACAAAGGTACCATCCGGCCCAACAGTGCCGGTCGCCAGCAGGTTGCCGGCAGCGTCACGGACCTGCACGGTGGTGCCCGCTTCGCCACGGCCACTCAGTTGGCTACCGGCCACGCCGATCACCAGGTCGGTTGGCGCTGCGGGTGGCGTGGTATCGACACCGTCGATATCCGGTGCGGTGACCGAGCTGGCTGTGGATGTGTTGCCGGCCGCATCGGTGGCGGTGGCTTGCAATACTTCGCCATCGACCTGCGGCGGGTTGAGGTTGATGCTGAACACGCCGGTAGGGCCAACCACGGCGGTGCCCAGTTCGGTGCCGTCAGCGGCAACGATACGCACGGTGCTGCCCGGTTCGGCTCGGCCGGTAATCACGCTACCGTTGGCGCTGACAGCCAGTTCGGTTGGTGCGGCTGGCGCAGTGATATCCGGGGCATCGAACTGCAGCGGGGCAGAAGTGTTGCCGGCCGCGTCCACCAACCGAACGTCCAGCGCTTCGCCATTGGCCTGGGCTGGGTTAAGGGTGACGCTGAACAGGCCATCGGCACCTACCACACCCGTACCAATGAGGGTGCCAGCGGCATCACGCACCTGTACGGTGGCGCCTGGCTCGCCGCGACCGGTGAAGGTCACGCCATCGGCCAAGGCCAGGTCGGTGGGTTGAGCTGGAGGCAGCAGGTCGGCAGAGGTTACCGCGCCCGACGGCGATACGTTGCCGGCAGCATCGGTCAGGGTGACTTGCAAGGTACTGCCGTCGATCACGGCAGGGCTCAAGGACACCACAAAGGTACCATCCGGCCCAACAGTGCCGGTCGCCAGCAGGTTGCCGGCAGCGTCACGGACCTGCACGGTGGTGCCCGCTTCGCCACGGCCACTCAGTTGGCTACCGGCCACGCCGATCACCAGGTCGGTTGGCGCTGCGGGTGGCGTGGTATCGACACCGTCGATATCCGGTGCGGTGACCGAGCTGGCTGTGGATGTGTTGCCGGCCGCATCTGTGGCGGTGGCTTGCAGTACTTCGCCATCGACCTGCGGCGGGTTGAGGTTGATGCTGAACACGCCGGTAGGGCCAACCACGGCGGTGCCCAGTTCGGTGCCGTCAGCGGCAACGATACGCACAGTGCTGCCCGGTTCGGCCCGGCCAGTGAGCACGGTGCCGTCGGCGCTGACGGCCAGTTCGGTCGGTGCGGCGGGCGCGGTAATGTCTGGCGCGGAGATCTGTGCGGGCAGCGAAGAGACGCCGCTGTCATCGATGGCGACGACATCCAGCAGTTCACCGTTGGCTTGTGGCGGGTTCAGTTCGATGCTGAAAGTGCCATCGGGATTGGCGAAGGCGCTGCCGATCAGCGTGCCGTTGGCATCGTGTACTTCTACTCGGGTGCCCGCCGGGGCGGAACCGGTGAGGGTAGTGCCGTCTGCATCGATGGCCAGGTTGCTCGGGCTGTCTGGCGCGGTGGTGAGTGGTACATCGTATTCGAGGGCAACGGAGGCGTTGCCGCTGGGGTCGGTCTGTACCAGGCTCAGCTGGTCACCCGGTTGTACCGCCGGATCAAGGTTGATGAGAAAGGTGCCATTGGCCCCGACCACCCCGGTACCGATCACGGTGCCGTTGGCATCGCGGACTTCGACGGTGGCACCCGGTTCACCTCGGCCGCTCAGCGCCAGGCCGCCACTGCCGACCAGGATGTCGCTGACTGCACTTGGCGGGGTGATGTCGGGTGCTGTGAATTCAAGCGGGATCGAGCTGTTGCCGGCAGCATCCACCAGGCGTATGTCCAGTGCTTCGCCGTTGGCCTGGGCGGGCGACAGCATGACGCTGAACAGCCCGTCGGCACCGACCAAGCCTGTGCCAATCATGTTGCCAGCGGCATCGCGCACCTGCACGGTGGCCCCTGGTTCACCGCGGCCAGTGAGGGTTACGCCGCTGGCAAGGGCGAGGTTGGTGGGCTGGTCTGGGGCGGTCGTATCAGGTGTCTCGACGTCTGGCGCTGAAATACTGGCCGAAGGTGAGGTGTTGCCGGCTGCGTCCTTGGCGCTGACCTCCAAAGCCTGGCCTTCGGTCTGTGGCGGTTGCAGGGTGATGCTGAACTGGCCGTCTGCACCGGCCACGGCTGAGCCCAGCAGCACCCCGTCGGCCCCCCGCACCGAAACCGTAGCGCCGGGTTCTGCACGGCCGGTGAGGGTGGTGCCCTGTTCATTGATGGCAAGGTCGGCAGGTGCAAGCGGCGCAGTCACGTCCGGGGCGGTGACTGTGCCAGGCGTCGAGACGTTGCCGGCACCATCGGTCAGGGTGACTTCAAGGTTCTCGCTGTTAATCTGCGGCGGGTTCAACGTCACGTCGAAGGTGCCGTCGGCACCCACGGTGCCGCTGCCGATCAGGTTGCCGGCAGCATCACGGATGCTCACTGTGGTGCCTGCTTCACCACGGCCGGTCAGGCGCAAGCCATCCGGCGACACCAGCAGGTCGATGGGCGTGGCCGGTGCGGTGGTATCGGGGTCCGAGCCGCCACCGCTGCTACCGCCGCCTCCGTTGTCGGCTGCCGCCGCAGCGCCACCGACGCCAAGCAGGCTGAGCCCGGCAATCGCCCAGGTTGGCATGGCGCTACCGGCGGTGCCGATACCCGCGACCAGTTCGTCCAGCGAGTTCACATCTTCGAAGGTGAAACCGGTGAAGGCCGTTGCATCATATTGCGCGTGCCACAGGGTGCCGTCTTCACCGACGAAGACGATGTCGCTACCGACCCCGGCCTGGTCCACGGCGAAGAAGTTGCCAATGGTGACCTTTTCACCCGATTTCAGGGTGATGATCAGGTCTTGACCACGTTGGGTAACAGTGGCGACCTTGTCGGGGGCTACCGGCATCTGCACGACGCCTGGCCCTTTGAGGTTGATATTGCCCCAGGCGCTCTGAGTGGCGACTTCGGTTTGCTTATCGGCGACGACGATGTTGTCCATGGATGCTCCCTGCTGGTATCTGGATCCCCCGGCCCGAACCGTTCGAGCCACAACCTGCGTCACAGAGCCCTTGCCGGGCCATTCCGCGCAGTCTCGACCAGGCAGTCGAAATTCGGGTGGTTAGGGAGATATAGCAGCCAGGCAGGAAGCAACCAGATGGCTTTCTGGGTTAATCCTTTTGTAAGGTGAGCCTCAGCGAAGCCCCAGCCGGCGGGCCAGTCGGCTCAGGTTTGCGCGGTCCAGGCCCAGCTCGCGGGCCGCTGCCGCCCAATTATTCTGGTGCCGTTGCAGGCAGGCTTCGATCGCTTGGCGCTGGTAGAGGTCGACCGCTTCGCGCAGGCCGCCTTCAGGCAATGGTGCCAGTTGGGCAGGGGCTGCGGGGGAGGGCAGGGCGTTTGGGGTTGCGAGCACCGCGCGCAGGTCCAGGTCGACGGCTTCAAGCGTGAGAATGCGTGGCCGGTCGGGGCGCTGGCCCAGTGCCTTGAGGGCCGAGCGGCCGATCAGGTGCTCCAGCTCGCGCACGTTGCCTGGCCACTCATAGGTCAGCAGCGCGGCCTGGGCTTCGCTACTCAGGCGCAGGCTGTTCAGGCCCAGGCGTGAACGGTTCTGTTCGAGGAAGTAGCCCGCTAATAACAACACATCTCGCCCACGTTCGCGTAAGGGCGGTACGTGCAACGGGTACACACTGAGGCGGTGATAGAAGTCGGCGCGGAAGTTGCCATGGCGTACTTCTGCGGCCAGGTCACGGTTGGTGGCGGCGATCAGGCGCACGTCCACACGGTGCTCGCGGTCCGAGCCCAGGCGCTGCAGTTGGCCGCTTTGCAGCACACGCAACAGTTTGGCTTGCACCGTTAGCGGCAGTTCGCCCACTTCGTCGAGGAACAACGTGCCGCCGTTGGCCAGCTCGAACTTGCCCCGGCGCTCGCCGTGCGCGCCAGTGAAGGCACCGCGTACGTGGCCGAAGAGTTCGCTTTCCACCAAGGTATCGGGCAGGGCGGCGCAGTTGAGGCTGACCAGTGGCTTGTCGGCCCGGTTGCTGGCCTGGTGCAGGGCCTGGGCCACCAGTTCCTTGCCAACGCCCGTTTCGCCAGTGATCAGAACAGTCAGGTCGCTACCGCCGACCAGGCGGATTTCTTCCACCAGGCGCTTATGCGCCGGGCTCTGGCCAATCAGCTCTTTATCCTGGCCGCTGGCCTGGCGGTAGATTTCGGCCCGCAGGTGTTCGTCTTCGGCGCGCAGGGCCAGGTGCTCGATGCGTTCGGCCACGGTAACGGTAGCGGCGGCCAGGCTGGCGAAGGCTTGCAGGGCATCCAGCTCCAGGCTCTGGAACTGCCCGGGGGTGAGGGCATCGAGGGTGACCAGGCCCCAGGGGCGTTCATCAACCATCAACGGGCAACCCATGCAGTCGTGCACTTCCAGGTCGGCATCGGGGGCGTTGACCAGGCCATCGTAAGGGTCGGGCAGTTCGGAGTCGCTGGCGAAACGAGTGGGCTCCGGGCGGCTGAGCAGTATCTGGAAGCGCGGGTGCTCGCTGACCCGGAAGCGTCGGCCCAAGGTGTCAGGGCTCAGGCCATCCACCGCCAGCGGCACCAGCCATTCACCATCCAGGCGCAGCAGCGCGGCGGCATCGCACGGCAGTAGCCCGCGCATGGCTTGCAGCAAGCGGCGGTAGCGCTCCTGGTCGGGCAAGTCGCGGGAGAGGTCGCTGACCAGGGGCAGCAGGGTGGTGAGCAATGGCTTTGCGGTCATAAAGACTCCTATGGGTCGATATGACTATACGACGAGGTGGGTCGTTTTGACATGATTGGCTTCAACCCCTTGATTTTACTGGCGATAAAAGTTGGCACGATTGCTGAAATACCTAACGCAGTCATTTGAAGCCACAGGCTCAGGAGTTGTCGCAATGCTCAATGTCGAACAACGTGCAATCATCAAGGCCACTGTACCCCTGCTGGAAAGCGGCGGCGAAGCGCTGACCACCCACTTCTACAAGATGATGCTCAGCGAGTACCCCGAGGTACGCCCGCTGTTCAACCAAGCCCACCAGGCCAGTGGCGACCAGCCACGTGCTTTGGCCAACGGCGTGCTCATGTATGCGCGCCACATTGACCAACTGGAGCAGCTGGGGGGACTGGTAGGGCAGATCATCAACAAGCACGTTGCCCTGCAGATTCTGCCGGAGCACTATCCGATCGTCGGCAGCTGCCTGCTGCGCGCCATCGAGGAAGTACTGGGCAAGGAAATCGCTACCCCTGAGGTGATCGAGGCCTGGGGCGCGGCCTATGGCCAGCTGGCCGACATCCTGATTGGTGCTGAAGAAAGCCTCTATAAACAGAAGGAAGAAACCGAGGGCGGCTGGCGTGGTACCCGCGAATTCAGCCTGGTGCGCCGCGAGCAGGAAAGCAGCGAAATCGTTTCGTTCTACTTTGCCCCGGTGGATGGTAAACCGGTGCTCAAGGCCGAGCCTGGCCAGTACATTGGCCTGAAGCTGGACATCGACGGTGCTGAACAGCGCCGCAACTATTCGCTGTCGGCGCTGTGCGATGGCAGGGAGTACCGCATCAGCGTCAAGCGCGAGGTGGGCGGCAAGGTGTCCAACTACCTGCACGATGAGCTGGTGGTGGGCGATACCCTGCAACTGTTCCCGCCTGCGGGCGACTTCACCCTGGCGGCCAGCGACAAGCCGCTGGTGCTGATTAGCGGGGGCGTGGGTATTACCCCGACGCTGGCCATGTTGCAGGCGGCGCTGCAAACCCGGCGCGAGGTGCATTTCATTCACTGTACGCGTAACGGCGCGGTGCATGCCTTCCGTGAATGGGTCGATGGCCTGGCGGCGCGTCACCCGCAGCTCAAGCGCTTCTACTGCTATGCCGAGCCGGAGGAGGGTGGTGCGGCTGATGCTGTGGGCCTGTTGAGCGAAGACCTGCTGGCCGAGTGGTTGCCGCAGGCGCGTGATGTGGATGCCTACTTCCTTGGGCCCAAGGGGTTCATGGCGGCGGTGAAGCGTCAGTTGAAAGGGCTGGGTGTGCCGGAGCAGCAGAGCCGTTACGAGTTCTTCGGGCCGGCGGCTGCCTTGGAATGATATAGCGCCTGTACCGGCCTCTTCGCGGGCAGGCCCGCGAAGAGGCCGGTACAGGCAGTACACACCTTCTGCCTATATATAAGGAAAGATGAAACCGGGCTCGCCGTTTTCATCATTAATCTTCCGTTAATCACGGTATCCTTCACTCCCGGGTGTCGAGGGGCTTGCCCCTGCGCGGCACCCGGGCAGCCGCTTTTTTGCCGCCCGGCGTTGAACCGACGCCGTTGCGGTCGGTCTCAGCCTCACCGGATAGCCCTGCGCAGTGCTACCGCGCCGCTCCCTCGGCATGCTCACAGGCCATGCCCAGCGTGTAGACTTGCGCCCAGGCAGGCGGACCACGCTGCCACTATCCATCGAAGGAACCGGCAATGAACGAACAAACATCGCGCCTGAATCGGGAACGGCGCTTTCTGGTGCTGTTGGGCCTGATCTGCCTCTCGCTGATCGGCGGCGCCCTCTATATGCAAGTGGTACTGGGCGAGGCGCCGTGCCCGCTGTGCATCCTGCAGCGTTACGCGCTGCTGTTCATTGCCGTGTTCGCGTTCATCGCCGCCGCGATGCCCGGGCGCCGTAGCCTGACCTTCTTCGAGGTGCTGGTGGTGCTCAGTGCCATTGGCGGAATCATTGCGGCGGGCAACCATGTGTATATACTCGCCAACCCCATGGTCAGTTGTGGCATCGACACCCTGCAACCGATCGTGGACGACCTGCCACTGGCCAAGCTCTGGCCGCTGGCGTTCCAGGTCGACGGCTTCTGCAGCACGCCGTACCCGCCGATCCTCGGTTTGTCACTGGCGCAGTGGGCACTGGTAGCGTTTGTGCTGACCGCCATTCTGGTTCCGCTCGGTATCTATCGCAACCGACGCCAGGCTTAGACAAAAGTCCCGAATTCCATGGGGGCTTTTACGCCGCATGAGAAGAGGGAAAAGTTGCTCGCCGCTTGATCTGGATCAATCCCGAAGCCTTTTAGAATGCGGCTTTGAGGCCTGGCAAGCGGGGTGCGACAAACTGTCGCGAAGTTGAATTATTGAGCATCATTGTTACAGATTCTGTAAAAGACTGTTGCTCAATAAGTCATAGTCAAGGGTTGGCGACCTAACTACAATCGCCCCCAATTTCCGTTCGGCACTGCTTGCGAGTCGCAGGATTGAAGGAAGCCCCAGCGCTCCTTTTTGCTGACTTCGTCAAGTTTCGCCCAACGGCGATACCGGGCGGACCCCCCTCCGCGTTTTCCCGCACCAAATGGACTTGGTCTGAAGTACAGGCCTGTTGCCTACGAAACCATAAGCACCGCTAACACGCTCGAAGCCAAGGTCCTGCAGTCGGACCCCAGGCAGGAGCGAGTACGGGCGCGAAATGCCTCACTTGGCAGGACGAAGTGTTGGCTACCAAAACACAAATTGCATTGAAGCAAGCTGATCTAGAGGTCGTGAGATGAGTAAAAAGCGTTACCCCAGACTGTTTGGCATATTGCCCTTTTTAGGCATGCTTTTACTCAGTGGGTGCAACTGGACCCTGCTCGACCCGAAGGGCCAGGTCGGCATTGAGCAAAAGAACCTGATCCTGATCGCTACCGGCCTGATGCTGCTGGTGGTAATCCCTGTCATCATCATGACCCTGGTGTTCGCCTGGAAGTACCGTGCTTCCAACAAGGCAGCCACCTACACCCCTGACTGGTCGCACTCGACCAAGATCGAGGCCGCGGTGTGGATCATCCCGATCCTGATCATCATCGCCCTGGGTTACGTCACCTACCACTCCACTCACAAGCTGGACCCATACCGTCCACTGGATTCCGATGTGAAGCCGGTGCAGATCGACGTGGTCGCGCTGGACTGGAAGTGGCTGTTCATCTACCCGGAGCAGGGCATTGCCACGGTCAACAAGATCGTCTTCCCGGCTAACACCCCGGTCAACTTCCGCGTCACTTCCGACGCCGTGATGAACTCGTTCTTCATCCCGGGCCTGGGCGGCCAGATCTACGCCATGGCCGGCATGACCACCAAGCTGCACCTGATCGCCAACGAAAACGGCGAGTTCGACGGTATCAGCGCCAACTATAGCGGTGCTGGCTTCACCGGCATGAAATTCAAGGCTACTGCCACCTCCCAGGAAGACTTCGACAAGTGGGTCGCCGAGGTCAAGCAGTCGCCGAAGAAGCTGGACAAGGCCGAATACGACGCCTTGGCCAAACCAAGCGAAAACAACCCAGTCGCGCTGTACAGCGAGGCTTCGCCTGAGCAGTTCCAGCTGATCGTCGACAAGTACGAAGGCATGAACCGCGGTCGTAGCCACGAAGAAGCAGGCAGCAAAGACCTGGCCACAACCAAGGGTGTGGAATCGAGTATGCAACCAGCTGCCGGTGCAGAGGAGTAAGAGATGTTCGGTAAACTAAGCCTGGAGGCGATACCCTATCACGAGCCGATAGTCATGGTGACGCTTGCCATGATCGCGCTCGGCGGTATCGCTGTCGTCGGTCTTATCACCTATTTCCGCAAGTGGACCTACTTGTGGAGCGAGTGGCTGACTACTGTCGACCACAAAAAGATCGGCGTGATGTACATCATCGTCGCGATGATCATGCTGCTGCGCGGCTTTGCCGACGCCATCATGATGCGTACCCAGCTGGCTGCCGCAACCGGTGGCTCCGAAGGCTACCTGCCGCCTGAACACTATGACCAGATCTTCACCGCTCACGGTGTGATCATGATCATCTTCATGGCGATGCCGTTCTTCACCGGCCTGATGAACCTGGCGGTTCCTCTGCAGATCGGTGCACGTGACGTTGCCTTCCCGTTCCTGAACTCCCTGAGCTTCTACCTGCTGCTGGCAGGCGTGCTGCTGGTCAACATCTCGCTGGGCGTTGGTGAATTCGCCAAGACCGGCTGGGTTGCCTATCCGCCGCTCGCTGGCATTCAGTACAGCCCTGGGGTGGGCGTTGACTACTACATCTGGGCGCTACAGCTATCCGGATTGGGTACGACGCTTACCGGCGTGAACTTCCTCGTCACCGTGATGAAGATGCGCGCACCTGGCATGAAGCTGATGGACATGCCGATCTTCACCTGGACCTGCACCTGGGCCAACGTACTGATCGTTGCTTCGTTCCCGATCCTGACTGCTGCACTCGCGCTGCTGACTGTTGACCGTTATCTGGACTTCCACATTTTCACCAACGAGCTTGGTGGGAACCCGATGATGTACGTCAACCTGTTCTGGGCGTGGGGTCACCCTGAGGTTTACATCCTGATCCTGCCGGCCTTCGGTGTGTTCTCGGAAGTTACCTCGACGTTCTCTGGCAAACGCCTGTTCGGCCACCACTCGATGATCTACGCATCGGGCGCGATCGCCATCCTGGGCTTTGCGGTATGGCTGCACCACTTCTTCACCATGGGTGCCGGCGCCAGCGTCAACACCTTCTTCGGCCTGGCGACGATGCTGATCTCCATTCCGACCGGTGTGAAGCTGTTCAACTGGTTGTTCACCATGTACCAAGGCCGTGTGCGCTTCACCGCACCGATGCTCTGGACCCTGGGCTTCATGGTCACCTTCTCCATCGGTGGCATGACCGGCGTACTGCTGGCCGTTCCAGGTGCTGACTTCGTCCTGCACAACAGCCTGTTCGTTATTGCGCACTTCCACAACGTGATCATCGGTGGCGCGGTATTCGGCTACATCGCCGGCTTCGCCTTCTGGTTCCCGAAAGCCTTCGGCTTCACCCTGAACGAGAAGTGGGGCAAAGCTGCCTTCTGGTTCTGGCTGTCGGGCTTCTACGTTGCGTTCATGCCGCTGTACGCCCTGGGCTTCATGGGCATGACCCGTCGTCTGAACCACTCCGACAACCCACTGTGGGAACCCTACCTGTACGTAGCCGTTGTCGGCGCCGTGCTGATCCTGTTCGGTATCGCTTGCCAGCTGATCCAGCTCTACGTTTCGATCCGCGATCGCAACCAGAACCTGGACGTGACCGGCGACCCATGGGGCGGCCGTACTCTGGAATGGTCCACTTCGTCGCCACCTCCGTTCTACAACTTCGCTCACATGCCTGAGCAGGTTGGCCTGGACGCATGGCACGAAACCAAGGAAAGCGGCAAGGCTTACAAGCCAGCGACCAAGTTCGACGCTATCCACATGCCGAGCAACACCTCCACCGGTTTGTTCATGGGCCTGTTCCTGACCGTCTTCGGCTTTGCCTTCATCTGGCACATCTGGTGGCTGGTTGGCGCAAGCCTGGTTGCAACCATCGCTGTCTTCGTTCGCCACGCTGCACGTGACGACCAGGGCTACATGGTTCCAGCCGAAGAAGTGGCGCGCATCGAAGGCGAGCGTATGAAAGCGCTGGCCAAAGCAGGTGCTCTGCCTGCCGGCGCACGTGTCGAATCGTTTGAGCGGGTGTAATCAATGTCCAGTCAAGTAATGCACGGCGGCGCTGCTCATGGTCACGACCATGGGCATGACGACCACCACCACGACTCGGGCCAGATGACCGTACTGGGCTTCTGGCTGTACCTGATGACCGACTGCATCCTGTTTGCGTCGCTCTTCGCTACCTACGCGGTGCTGTCCGGCAGTTTTGCCGGCGGCCCGTCGGGTCATGACATCTTCCAGCTCGATTTCGTAGCTGTTGAAACGCTGTTCCTGCTGCTGTCCTCGATCACCTTCGGCTTCGCCATGCTGAAGATGTTCGATGGCAAGAAAGCAGGCGTACTGGGCTGGTTGGCTGTGACCTTCCTGTTCGGTGCAGGCTTCATCGCGATGGAAATCTATGAATTCCATCACCTGATCAGCGAAGGCTTCGGCCCGCAGCGCAGTGGCTTCCTGTCGGGCTTCTTCGCCCTGGTAGGTACCCACGGTCTGCACGTGACGGCTGGTCTGATCTGGATGGCAATCATGATGTACCAGATCAACAAGCACGGCATCACGCCGACCGCCAAGACCCGCATGAGCTGCCTGAGCCTGTTCTGGCACTTCCTGGACGTGGTCTGGATCTGCGTATTCACCGTCGTTTACCTGCTGGGAGTTCTGTAATGGCTAACGCACACGACACTCATCACGAAGGTAACCACGGCAGCGTCAAGTCGTACATGATCGGCTTTGTACTGTCGATCATCCTGACCGCGATCCCGTTCGGCCTGGCCATGACCGCCAGCCTGCCGAAGAACCTGACCGTTCTGATCATCGTTGCCATGGCCGTGATCCAGGTAGTTGTTCACCTGGTTTACTTCCTGCACATGGACCGCTCGAAAGAGCAACGTAACAACGTATCGACGTTCCTGTTCACCACCCTGGTGATCGCTCTGCTTGTCGGCCTGTCGCTGTGGATCATGTTCAGCATCCACTTCGAAATGTTGGCCAAGTGAGGTAAGACTGCATGTCCGTTAAGCACTTTATCCAAATCACCAAACCGGGGATCATTTTCGGTAACGTGCTTTCCGTGGCAGGCGGTTTCTTCCTTGCCTCGAAGGGCCATGTGGATTTCGCCCTGTTCCTGGCGGTGGTGATCGGTACTTCGCTGGTGGTGGCGTCCGGATGCGTGTTCAACAACTGCATCGACCGTGACATCGACCACAAGATGGAGCGCACCAAGAACCGCGTCATGGTGCAGGGCGGCATGTCGCTGCCCCTCGCGCTGATCTACGCCACCCTGCTCGGGGTGGCGGGTTTCAGCCTGCTGTATGTCCAGGCCAACCCGCTGTCGGCGTTCTGTGCGCTGATCGGCTTCATCGTCTACGTCGGTTTCTACAGCCTGTGGCTGAAGCGTAAATCGGTGCACGGCACCTTGGTCGGCAGCCTGTCTGGTGCCATGCCTCCGGTGATAGGCTACTGCGCCGTGAGCAACAGCTTCGACCTGGCTGCAGTGACCCTGCTGGTGATGTTCAGCCTGTGGCAGATGCCGCACAGCTTTGCCATCGCTATCTTCCGCTTCAAGGATTACAGCGCTGCCAACATTCCGGTCCTGCCGGTGGCACGTGGCGTCCTGGCGGCGAAGAAGCAGATCGTGCTGTACGTGCTGGCCTTCGTGCTCGCCACCTTGATGCTGACCCTCGGCGGTTACGCCGGCCTCGGCTACTTGGCCGTGGCAGCAGCCATGGGCCTTTACTGGCTGTACATGGCATGGGGCGGCTACAAGGCCGAGGACGACAGCAAGTGGGCCCGTAAAGTGTTCGGCTTCTCCATCCTCACCGTCACTGCCCTGAGCGTGATGATGGGCGTGGACAGCCAGACTGCTGCGGACGTGCTGATGACCTACGCACGCTGATCGACGCGAGTGCTTCACTAAAAACCCCGGCCATTGTGCCGGGTTTTTTTATGTTTGTTTTTCCTGTAGCGGCCTCTTCGCGGGCTTGCCCGCGAAGAGGCCGGCCCTGAAAACATAAATCTTTAATTTTCAAAAAATACATCTGAAAAATTCTAACAAAACAGGAAATTATCCTTTACAGGTACCATGTTTCGGCACTATCTTCTGATCCAGGCCGCCACATCGGCCAACGTCGCTCGGACGGTTCCGGGCGCTTACGTACTCAGAGGAAGCCATGGCCAACCCAGGTTCGCCGCGCCGCTTTGCGCGCATTGATCGTCTCCCCCCTTACGTCTTCAATATCACTGCCGAACTCAAGATGGCTGCCCGCCGCCGTGGCGAGGACATCATCGACCTGAGCATGGGCAACCCCGATGGCGCCACCCCGCCGCACATCGTCGAGAAGCTGGTGCAGGTTGCCCAGCGTGAAGACACTCACGGCTACTCCACCTCTCGCGGTATCCCGCGCCTGCGGCGGGCCATTTCCAACTGGTACAAGGAACGCTACGAGGTCGACATCGACCCGGAAAGCGAAGCCATCGTCACTATCGGCTCCAAAGAGGGCCTGGCGCACCTGATGCTGGCCACCCTCGACCAGGGCGACACGGTACTGGTGCCCAACCCCAGCTATCCGATCCATATCTACGGTGCGGTCATTGCCGGTGCCCAGGTGCGTTCGGTGCCGCTGGTGCCGGGCGTGGACTTCTTCAACGAGCTGGAGCGGGCGATCCGCGAGTCGATCCCCAAGCCGAAGATGATGATCCTCGGTTTCCCGTCCAACCCTACTGCCCAATGCGTGGAGCTGGACTTCTTCGAGCGCGTGGTGGCGTTGGCCAAGCAGTACAACGTGCTGGTGGTGCACGACCTGGCCTACGCCGACATCGTCTACGACGGCTGGAAAGCCCCGTCGATCATGCAGGTGCCCGGCGCCAAGGACATTGCGGTGGAGTTCTTCACCTTGTCCAAAAGCTACAACATGGCGGGCTGGCGGATCGGCTTCATGGTCGGTAATCCCGAGCTGGTCAGTGCCTTGGCGCGAATCAAGAGCTATCACGACTACGGCACCTTCACCCCGCTGCAGGTCGCTGCCATCGCTGCGCTGGAAGGTGACCAGCAGTGCGTGCGCGACATCGCCGAGCAGTACCGCCAGCGTCGCAACCTGCTGGTAAAGGGGCTGCACGAACTGGGCTGGATGGTCGAGAACCCCAAGGCCTCGATGTACGTCTGGGCGAAGATTCCGGAGCAGTATGCGCACCTGGGGTCGCTGGAGTTTTCCAAGAAACTGCTGGCCGAGGCCAAGGTGTGCGTGTCGCCGGGGATTGGCTTTGGTGACTATGGCGATGACCATGTGCGCTTTGCCCTGATCGAAAACCAGGATCGCATTCGCCAGGCCATTCGCGGGATCCGGCAGATGTTCCGGGCCGATGGGTTGGCCCGCAAGTAAACCTGTCAGGGCCGCTTTGCGGCCCTTTCGCTACACGAGGCCGCTCTACCGGGGCCGTGCGAGCCCGTCGAGCGCGCAGGTTTTTCTGGGCAAAAAAAAAGGCCGCTGCAAGCCACAGCGGCCAATCGAGACGTTAGATCAAGGAGCTTCAAAATCTACGTCGGTGAACCTCGCAGGCCTGAAAGGCGGGGGGGAAGAGCCCTTCATGCCGGCCAGTGAGTTAAGAATAAGCGCTTGATCCTGTAGGAAAAATAGCTGCTTATGACATTCACCTTTACGTATCGGGCAATAGTGCTACAGGCGCTCACGCGGCCGGCGAATAGCCCATGCGCCAGCTGGTCTCTCGGGCCGCTGCCAGCAGCCGTTGCGCCGCCGGCCCATGTTCGTCGGCATGAAAAATCGACGTTGGCCCGACCACGGTCATCACGGCCACCACCTGCCCCAAGGCATTGAACACCGGTGCCGACAACGCATCCACACCTGGCATCAGCAGGCCGTGCACATGGTGCAGCCCACGGTCGCGAATGCCGGCCAATACCGCCTGGTAGTCCTCTGCATTGTGGTGCAGGGCGGCCAGCTCGCGGTCGCGCAACTCCACGGTCTCGCGCTCGGGCAGGTAGGCGGCGAACACCAGGCCGGTAGAGGAGGTAAGCAGCGGTAGCACCGAGCCGATTTGCGTGACCACGGTGACCGCACGCACTGCCGGTTCAATGCTGACCACGGTCGCGCCCTGGTTACCCCACACGGCAATGAAGCAGCTCTCGTTCAGTTCATCGCGCAATTGCGACAGCGGCAGGGCGGCAATCTTCAACACATCAATGCTGCCCAGCGCCGCCAACCCCACCCGCAATGCTTCGCGACCCAAACCGTAATGGTTGGTGGCACTGTCCTGCTCCGCAAAGCCACTGGCAATCAACGCCTGCAGATAACGGTGCACCTTGCTCGCCGGCATTTGCACATGTTCCGCCAGGCGTGACAGCGAAGTGGAAGGAGAGAGCTCTGCAAGCGCCTTCAGGATGTCGGTGCCGACCTCCGCCGAGCGGACTTTCTGCTTGCCGTTGTCGGCGGGGGAGCTGGCTTTGGTCATGGATATCGGCTTCCGGATTCTTCAAGTCGGGCCTTTATAGCTTGACGCCAAGCGCGGGGCAAATTACGTTATTCGTAATCTGATTACGATAAAAACAATGCAGACGCGCTGTCACCCCACACCGGGCCAGCAGCCAGCTGCCCGCAACGGCTCGGCCAGAGCCCGGAGGCATCGATGAATCGCGACACCTCACCCGACCTTCACTACCTCAGCGGCTTCGGCAACGAATTTGCCAGCGAAGCACTGCCAGGGGCTTTGCCGGTCGGGCAGAACTCCCCGCAGAAGGCGCCCTATGGGCTGTATGCCGAATTGCTCTCGGGCACGGCGTTCACCATGGCCCGCAGTGAGCTACGCCGTACCTGGCTTTATCGTATTCGCCCGTCTGCACTGCACCCACGTTTCGAGCGCCTGGCGCGCCAGCCGCTGAGCGGGCCGTTGGGTGGCATCAACCCTAATCGCCTGCGCTGGAGCCCGCAGCCGATCCCTGCCGAACCGACCGACTTCATCGAGGGCTGGCTGCCGATGGTGGCCAACGCTGCGGCGGAAAAACCGGCCGGTGTGAGTATCTACATCTACCGCGCCAACCGTTCCATGGAGCGTGTTTTCTTCAACGCCGACGGTGAACTGCTGCTGGTGCCGGAGCTGGGCCGCCTGCGCATTGCCACCGAGCTGGGCGTGATGGAGGTCGAACCGCTGGAGATCGCGGTGATTCCTCGCGGCATGAAGTTCCGTGTCGAACTGCTCGATGGCCAGGCCCGCGGCTACATCGCCGAAAACCATGGCGCGCCGCTGCGCATCCCGGACCTGGGCCCTATCGGCAGCAATGGCCTGGCCAACCCGCGCGACTTCCTCACCCCGGTGGCGCACTACGAAGAAGCCGAAGGGCCGGTGCAACTGGTGCAAAAGTTCCTCGGCGAGCACTGGGCTTGCGAACTGCAGCATTCACCGCTGGATGTGGTGGCCTGGCACGGCAGCAACGTCCCGTACAAATACGACCTGCGCCGCTTCAACACCATCGGTACCGTCAGCTTCGACCACCCGGACCCCTCGATCTTCACCGTGCTGACTTCGCCGACCAGCGTACATGGCCTGGCCAACATGGACTTCGTGATCTTCCCGCCACGCTGGATGGTGGCCGAGAACACCTTCCGTCCACCTTGGTTCCACCGCAACCTGATGAACGAGTTCATGGGCCTGATCAACGGTGCCTACGATGCCAAGGCCGAAGGCTTCCTGCCGGGTGGTGCCTCGTTGCACGGGGTGATGAGCGCCCATGGTCCCGACGCAGAAACCTGCGAAAAGGCCATTGCCGCCGACCTGGCGCCGCACAAGATCGACAACACCATGGCTTTCATGTTCGAGACCAGCCAAGTGCTGCGCCCGAGCCAGCAAGCCCTTGAATGCCCGCAATTGCAGGCCGACTACGATAGTTGCTGGGCCACCTTGCCGAGCACCTTCAACCCGAACCGGAGATAACCCATGAACCACACTGCCAATGCCCGTAGCTGGGTCGAGCACGCCAACGGGCACTGCGACTTCCCGCTGCAGAACCTGCCGATGGGTATTTTCAGCCGGCCGGGTGAAGCCAAACGCTGTGGCGTGGCCATCGGTGACGCGATCCTCGACCTGGAAGCGGTGCTGGCTGCCGGCCTGTTCGACGGTGCTGCCAAGTCTGCCGTCGAAGCCACCCGCGGTGGCGCGCTGAACGCATTCTTCGCCTTGGGCCGCAGTGCCCGTGTGGCGCTGCGCGAGCGTTTGCAGGCGCTGCTTGGCGAGCACAGCGAGCACCAGTCGGCGTTGAAGCCGGCGCTGATCCCGGCCAGCGACTGCCAACTGCATGTGCCCGCGCAGATCGGTGACTACACCGACTTCTACGTCGGCATCGAACACGCCAAAAACGTGGGCAAGCTGTTCCGCCCCGATAATCCGCTGCTGCCCAACTACAAGTACGTGCCGATCGGTTATCACGGCCGCGCCTCCACCATCCGCCCATCGGGCACCAATGTGCGCCGGCCCAAGGGCCAGACCTTGCCGGCCGGGCACACCGAGCCGAGCTTCGGCCCTTGCGCACGACTGGACTACGAACTGGAGTTGGGCATCTGGATTGGCCAGGGCAATGACATGGGGCAGGCGATCCCGGTAGGCGATGCCGCCGAGCACGTGGCTGGCCTGTGTCTGCTCAACGACTGGTCGGCGCGCGATATCCAGGCTTGGGAATACCAGCCCCTGGGGCCGTTCCTGTCCAAGAGCTTCATCACCACCATTTCCCCCTGGGTGGTCACTGCCGAAGCGCTGGAGCCGTTCCGCTGCGCCCAGCCGGCGCGCCCGGAAGGCGACCCACAGCCACTGTCGTACCTGCTGGACAAGCGCGACCAGGCCGCCGGTGCCTATGATATCGAGCTTGAAGTGCTGCTGCTGACCCAGCGCATGCGTGAGCAGGGCGTTGCCCCACACCGCCTGACCCTGAGCAACACCCGCAGCATGTACTGGACCGTGGCGCAGCTGGTGGCGCACCACAGCGTCAACGGCTGCCAGCTGCAACCAGGCGATCTGTTCGGTTCGGGCACCTTGTCGGGTGCCACACCAGGTTCGTTCGGCAGCCTGCTGGAGATCACCGAGGGCGGCAAGCTGCCGGTGGAACTGGCCAGCGGCGAGGTGCGCAAGTTCCTCGAAGACGGCGACGAAATCATCCTGCGTGCACGCTGCACGCGCGACGGCGTGGCCAGCATCGGCTTCGGCGAATGCCGTGGCACGGTCATCGCGGCCAACTGAGGAGAGGCGGGCATGGAGCTGTACACCTATTACCGTTCCACCTCGTCCTACCGGGTGCGCATTGCCCTGGCACTAAAGGGGCTGGCTTACCAGCCCCTGCCGGTCAACCTGTTGCAGGGTGAGCAGCGTGGGGCGGGCTATGTTGCCATCAACCCACAGGGCCGCGTACCGGCCTTGCGCACCGATGGCGGTGAATTGCTGGTGCAGTCACCGGCAATCATCGAGTACCTGGAAGAGGTTTATCCACAGCCCGCGTTGCTGCCGGCCACGGCCGAGGCGCGTGCCAAAGTGCGCGGTGTAGCGGCAATCATTGGCTGCGACATCCACCCGCTGCACAACGTAAGCGTGCTCAACCGGCTGCGCCAGGCCGGGCAGGACGAGGGGCAGGTCAATCAATGGATCGGCCACTGGATCAGCCAAGGGTTGGCGGCAGTGGAGCAACTGATTGGTGATCAAGGCTTTTGTTTCGGTGATCAACCGGGGCTGGCGGATGTGTACCTGATCCCGCAGCTGTATGCCGCCGAACGCTTCAACATCGACCTGAGCAGCTTCCCGCGTATCCTGCGGGTTGCCGCACTGGCCGCCGGGCATCCGGCGTTCACCCAGGCCCACCCCGCCCAGCAGCCGGACAGCCCGGCTCAGTGAAGCGAACGGTTCGCCGCCGGAAGCTTGCCGATGCGTTCGGACAGCTTCAGGCGCTGGGCCGGATCTTCTGTCAGTAGTAGCGCATGCTCCAGGTCGAAGCGCTCGGCCTGTGGGCAATCCAGGTGCTGGTACAACGAGGCGCGGGTCATGTAGTCACTGACCTGCACCGGCCCCAACTGCATGACCCGTTCAGCATCGATCAACGCCGCCAGGTGGTTGTCGTTGCTGATGTGCAGCTGGCGCAGGTTGCGTGACAGGCGTTGCAGCATCTGCAGCGGGGTGGCGCTGCGCATGTGCTCGGCCGTCAGCGCAACATGCGGCCCGAACTGGCGGGCCAGCAGCTCACGGCAATCGTTGGGGTACAGGCGCCGGCCACCGCAGGGGTCGAGCAGGTGGTCGGCACCCGGTACACGCAGCAGGAAATGGCCAGGAAAGCCCACACCCTCCAGCGGAATGGACAGGCGCCCGGCCAGTTCCAGGGCGAGGATGGCCAGGGTCAGCGGTTGGCCACGGCGGCGTTGCAGCACCTTGTCCATCATCGCTGCTTGCTGGCGCAGGGGGTGGTACTCATCCTGCTGGAAGCCCAGCGCATTGAGCTGGCGCAGCAGCGGCTGGGCCAGTTCGCACAGGGGCAGCATCGGCAGGTTGGTGCTGATATCGCGCTGCAGGTCTTGCAGCACGGCAAGGCTGGCCGCGGGCTCGACACTCCGGTCGTGCTCGGCGGCAATCCACAATGCGGCTTCCAGCAGGGCGACAGGCTCGCGTTCCAGGCAGGCCAGGCAGGCTTGACGTGGGTTCATGGGGCTTCTCCACACACGCTTGAGTATTAGCCGTGGCGCGCGGTTTCGTCCAGTGGTCCGGCGGCGGCATCAGCTTCAGCGCGGTGCCTATACTGGAGGGAGCACCTTATGGGGGGCCTGTCGATGTTCGCTCTGATGCAAAGCACCCGTACCCAGTCCTTGCACCTGTTCAACGACCCGCCTACGGGCCTGAAAGCGGTTGTGGCGATCCACAGTGAGCAACTGGGCCCGGCCATGGGCGGGTGCCGGTACCTGCCTTATGCCGATGACGAAAGCGCCATGACCGATGCCATTCGCCTGGCCCAGGGCATGAGCTACAAGGCGGCGTTGGCGGGCTTGCCACTGGGCGGTGGCAAGGCGGTGATCATGCGCAACCCGCATGTGGAGAACCGCGCCGCACTGTTCGAGGCCTTTGGCCGCTTCATCGATACCTTGCACGGGCGTTTCATCATCGCCGTGGACAGCGGCACCTCGACCCTGGACATGGACTGCATTGCTCAGAGCACACCCCATGTGACCAGTACCACCGCATCGGGTGATCCCTCGCCACATGCGGCGATGGGGGTGTTCGCGGGTATTCGCGCCACCACCTCGTTCCGGCTGGGCAGTGATGACCTCAGAGGCCTGCGGGTAGCGGTGCAGGGCTTGGGCAATGTCGGTTTTGCGTTGGCGGAGCAACTGCATGCAGTGGGCGCGGAGCTGCTGGTCAGCGACCTGGACCCAGGACGTGTGCGGCTGGCGATGGAGCAGTTCGATGCCAAGCCTGTGACCAACGATGCGTTGATCAGCACCCCTTGCGACATCTTCGCCCCTTGCGGCGTGGGGCCGGTGCTGAACGGGCAAAGCGTGATGCAGTTGCGTTGTGCGGCGGTGGCGGGATCGGCGAACAACCAGCTGACCACCTTGCAGGTGGCCGACCAACTGGAGTCGCGCGGGATATTGTATGCGCCTGACTACGTGATCAATGCCGGTGGTTTGATCTACGTGGCGCTGACGCATCGTGGCGAGGATTTGGGCACCATCACCGCGCACTTGGCGCGGATACCGTCACGGCTGACCGAAGTGTTCGGCCATGCCCAGGCGGAGAAGCGTTCTCCGGCGCGGGTGGCGCAGATGCTGGCGGAACGGTTGCTTTACGGCTGAATGTTGATGTTGGCCTTACCGGCCTCTTCGCGGGCAAGCCTGCTCCCACAAGTACTCCACAGGCTTCAAGACTTGTGCAATACCTGTGGGAGCGGGCCTGCCCGCGAAGCAGGCGGCGCCGATCTCACTCGGCAACACCACCTTCCAGCAACTCGCCCAACGCATCCGGCTGGCTCTTGAACGCCCGGGCAAACACATCGCGGTTCTTGGCCATGTAGATACCGGCTTCCTCAACCTGCTGCTCAGTCAGCGACGGCACTGCCTTGTGCAGCACTTCGGCCAGGCGCTCGGCCAGTTCGAGCATCTTGTCGTGACGGTCTGCTTCGGCCTTATCCATGAACAAGCGCTCCGGGTCGCGGCTGCTGCGGTACACCACTTCGACGGCCATTCATCACCTCTATGCCTTTTTGCTGGTTGTGTTGCAGTTTACTGTATGCGCATACAGTAATGGCATTGCCATCATCACGCAACCTGATTCTTCAGCCTGGCCCACACGTGCCTTGCGGCAATCGGTCGCCTTCCAAGCCAAGGGCCTGGCCCTTTAACTGCATGGCACAAGCGTCACACCGGTGACGCATCATCCTTAAAGACGTATCGGGGAATGGAACATCGTGAACATCAAATGGGCAGACAAGCTACGCAAAGGCCTGCATGGTTCGGCCGACTCGCTGGGCAACCTGTGCGTCGAGGCCTTCCATTACCTGGCGCTGTTCGGCATTGGCGCGATTACCGCCTATGCGGCGGTGGTCACCTTCCTGGACATGCTCGGCAAGGGCGGGGTCAGTGTCGATGACATTCTGCTGCTGTTCATCTACCTGGAACTGGGGGCGATGGTGGGCATCTACTTCAAGACCAACCACATGCCGATCCGCTTCCTGCTGTACGTGGCGATTACCGCGCTGACCCGCCTGCTGATCGGCGATGTCTCGCACCACAAGGCGCCGGACGAAGGGCTGTTGTACCTGTGCGGGGGCATCCTGCTGCTGGCGTTCTCGATTCTGGTGGTGCGCTACGCTTCGTATCGCTACCCCTCGACCAAGGTGCTGGATGCCAACGGCAAGGAAGTGGAGGAGGGCAAGTAGCCCTCAGTTGGCAACGACGTGGCGCGGCTCGTGACGGGCGTCGCGGGTCAGCGCGGCCAGCACCTGCATGGGGTTCTGGCTGAATTCGATGGCCAGGCCCAGGCGAATGCTGTCGATCACCCGTTGCAGGCGCACCGGGTCGTTGCGCTGGGCCTGGGAGACGAGGCGCCTGGCGACCACACCGGCATCGTCGGACAGGGTCAGCATGATGCTGCCGTCGAGGTTTGTGATGCTGAGGTTGACCCGGTATTCGGGGGCGAATGCAGCACTGATTCGTTCGAATGGGTTGTTCATGCTCTTGCTTCTGCAGCGAATGACTGCAGAAGTTGACTGGCAACGCGGCGGGTTGGTTCACTGCCGTTGATCGCTACAAACAAAAACGCCCGGCTTCAGGCCGGGCGTTTTGCATTGCCGATCAGGCGTCTGGGTCACTCAGTTCCAGGGCGCCGCGCTTGCTGCGCAACTTGCCGTAGAAGTGTTCCAGCGCGTGGTTGAGCTTGGTGGCGGCACCGTCGACTGCCTGGTCCAGCGAAGTGGCGATGTGGGTCACGGAAATCGGTTGGTGGCCTTTTGGGCGAGCCTCCATCTGGCAGCGTTTGTCATGCGGTCCGGGCTTGGCGCCGTTCTCGTCGCGCAGGTGAACCTCGATGCGGGTGAGGTCTTCCTCGTACCGTTCCAGCGAGTTCTGCAGTGTGCTGCGGACCCACTGATCCAGCCGGGCGTTGCCTTCGAAATGGTTGCTGCTGTTGACCTGGATTTGCATGATTCAATCCTTATTCAGCTTGCTCGCATGGAGGCGCGCCTAGGCCCTTGAGACCCTTGGAATTTCTGCGCCTCTTGACTCTAAGGTCAGGCAACTGCGGAATGAATTCAAGCCCTTTTTGAAAATAAATTTCTTGTTGCAAAAGGGGGCTACAAAGCGGCCCCCCATTTGCTGCAGGTCAGAATTCGCGTTGCGTGCACCACCGGCGCGGACGCGGTAGTAAGAATTTTTCGCATTTTAGGGGTGGCCGTCTGTTTCGGCAAACGTCACCTGTCAGCAGGCTTTGCTTATGAGAATTGAAATCATTAGTATTGCAGCCCCGAAAACGCCCGGACCTTCGCCATGACGCGCAAAACCGCCGGCCTCCCGCTCAGTTACCGGCTGGGCGTTGCCTCACGCAGCCTGGCCGCGCTGCTGGGCGGCTATTTGCTGGCGTCGATGGCCAGCGTCTGTATTGCCTTGGTGGCGCCGTTGCCCAAGGTCGATGCCACGCTCACCGGCCTGTTGCTGTCGTTCGTCTTCTACCTGCTGGCGTTCATCTGGTGCTTCGCCTGCCGCAACGCCTGGCGTGCCTGGCTGGGTGTACTGGCGCCAAGCCTGTTGTTGGGCATGATCAGCGGCGTCGCCTACTGGATGAAAAACCCATGAAAGAAGGCTTTCGCCAGGCGATGGCCTGGCTGCACACCTGGACCGGCCTGATCTTCGGCTGGCTGCTGTTCGCCATCTTCCTCACCGGCACGCTGTCGTATTTCAAGGAAGAAATCACCCACTGGGCGCAGCCCGAAGTGCGCAGCCATGCCCTGGATCCGCTCAACAGCCTGGGTGTGGCCCAACGTTACCTGCAGGACAATGCCGGGCATTCGGGCACCTGGTTCATTCGCATGCCCAACGCGCGCGAGGCCGCCTTGAGCGTGGGCTACCGCGACCCCAATGGCGGGCCACGCGGGTTCGTGAGTAAAACCCTCGATACCCAGACCGGTCAGCCGGTTGAAGCGCGCGACAGCCGCGGTGGCGAGTTCTTCTACCGCTTCCACTTCCAGCTACAGATGCCTTACCCGTTCGGCCGATGGCTGTCGACCTTCTGCGCGTTCATCATGCTGTTGGGGCTGGTCACCGGCATCATCACCCACAAGAAGATCTTCAAGGAGTTCTTCACCTTCCGCCCCGGCAAGGGCCAACGCTCCTGGCTGGACGGGCACAACGCGATCGGAGTGCTGGTGCTGCCATTTCACCTGATGATCAGCTACAGCAGCCTGGTGCTGTTCATGTACATGGTGATGCCGGCGGGGATCATGGCCAGCTATGGCAATGACACCGACAAGTACTTCAACGACCTGTTCGGCCGCGACGATGCGCCCAAGGCGGCCCATGTGGCTGCACCGCTGGTGCCGTTGCCCAGCCTGTATGCCCAGGTGCAGGCACTGCAACCCGGCGCGCGTATTGGCAACATCCAGGTGCAGAACCCGGGCGACAGCAATGCCCGCGTCACCTTCACGCAATCGTCTGCCGACCATGTGGCGTATCGGCGCAGCGCCAACTGGACCTTCGATGGCGCCAGTGGCGAGCTGCTGAGCCAGGGCAAGCCAGAGAGCGGGGCAATGATGACCGCCTTCAGTTTCGCCGGGCTGCACATGGGCAACTTCGCGGGGCCTTGGTTGCGCTGGCTGTACTTCTTTTTTGGTGTGGCCGGTACTGCGGTGATCGGCACCGGGTTGGTGATGTGGCTGGGTAAGCGCCAGCTCAAGCACGCCAAGAGCGAGCGCATACCGGGCGAGCTGCGCCTGGTCGAGGTACTCAATATCGCCAGCATGAGCGGCTTGCTGCTGGCGGTGGCAGCTTTCTTCTGGGCCAACCGCCTGGTCCCGATAGGCTTCGAAGGCCGGGGCGACTGGGAGGTCAATGCCTTCTTCATCGTCTGGGGCCTTTCGCTGGTGCATGCGTTACTACGCAGCGGGCGCAGGGCCTGGGGCGAGCAACTGGCGTTGGGTGCGCTGGCCTTTGCCTTGCTGCCACTGCTCAACGGCCTGAGTACCCACCGCGGGCTGAACCATTCGCTGCTGGAGGGTGACTGGGCCATGGCCGGCTTCGACCTGACTGCCCTGGCCACCGGCCTGTTCCTGGCTTGGCTGGCCGGCAAGATGCTGCGCAGCCCCAAGCCGGTTGCCAAGCGCCCACGCGCAGCAAAAAAGCCGGGCACTGAAACAGCGGAGGCGAGCTGATGCTGGGTAACGCACTGATCGCATTCGCAGGTTTTGTCGCCCTGTGCCTGGCCATGGAAAAACACTTCAGCGACCTGCTCGGGCGCAAGCCGCGCCCTGGGCAGTTGCGGCTGTTGCGTATCGCCGGGTGGTTGCTGCTGATGCTGTCGCTGGTCCTCAGCGTGCACCTGCGTGGTTGGGCCCATGGGCTGGTGGAGTGGACGGCGGTGATAATGGCCGGGGTAACCCTCTGGGTGTTCGGCTTGCCTTACCAGCCGCGGCTGCTGCTGGGCCTGGCCGCCGCCAGCGTGGTGCTCGGCCCGTTGCTGGCCGTGTTTGCCGCGTGAAGCCGTGAGCGAGCAGGGGGACATCATCGAGCCCGACGCCGACAGTGCCGGCGGGCGTGCCCGTTTCGTCCAGGTGTTCCAGGCCCAACGGGCACGCATGGAAGCCTTGGTCAGCCGGCGCGTCGGCTGCCGCGCCACGGCATCGGACCTGGTTCAGGAGCTGTTTTTGCGCTTCTGGCGGCGCCCCGAAGTGAAGGTCGAGGCGCTGGACACCTACTTGCTGCGATGCGCTGGTAATCTCGCCATCGACCACCTGCGCAGTGAAGGCAGCCGCGAACGCGTGGCCGAAGCCGCGTTGCCGGTGGATGAAGTGGCCACGGCCCAGGCGCCAGAGCAGGCCCTGGAAGTGGACCACGACCTGCAACGCATCGAAGCCGCCTTGCGTGCATTACCCGAACGCACCCGGCAGATCTTTCTGCTCAACCGCATTCACGGCTGCAAGTACGGCGAAATCGCCAAGGCCATGCAACTGTCCCAGAGTGCCGTGGAAAAGCATATGATGCGCGCCCTTGAAGCGTGCAAGGCCAGTGTTGCCGAGCCCGCGCCCATTCCACGCCGGCCAGGGAGCGCCCGTCGATGAGCAGCATGCCCCCGATTACCGAGGCGCAATCCCAGGCCGCCCTGCAGTGGCTCAGCCGCATCAACGAGCAGCCCGCGCAAGCCGAGGGGGCGGCGTTCAAGCGGTGGTTGCTGGCCGACCCTGTTCACCGCGCCGCCTACGAACAGGCTCAGCTGTTGTGGCAGAAAAGCGCCGACCCTGCGCAGCGGTTGGCCGACGAAGAACAGCAAGCCTTGCAACGCTACCTCGATGCCATGGCCAGGCCGCCGGCCCGTGGTCCGTGGCGGCATGTGGCGGCGGTGTCGATGGCGATGGCGGCCTGTCTGGTGCTGGCCGTGGGTGTTGCCGGTGGTTGGCACCCGGGGTACTGGTTGCAGGACCTGCAGGCTGACTACGGCAGTGTCGGGCAGATTCGCCAGGTGACCTTGGCTGACCACTCGCAGGTCACGCTGGATGCCGGTAGCGCCATTGCTGTCGATTTCGCCAAGGGGGAGCGCCGTGTGCGGTTGCTTCATGGCGCGGCGTTTTTCCAGGTGACGCATACCGGCGAGCCGTTCCTGGTCGAAGCTGCCGGTGGCGAAGTTCGAGTGCTCGGCACCCAGTTCGAAGTGCGCGAGCAGGGGGAGGGCGCCCAGGTGACGGTACGCAGTGGGCGTGTGGGGGTTAGCCCTGCGCAGGGCACGTTGGCGCGTGAACTGACTGCCAACCAGCAGGTGAACTACAGCGCAGGCAGGTTAAGCGACACCCAGGCGGTGGATAGTGAAAACCGCCTGGCCTGGCGCCAGGGCTGGTTGAATTACTACCAGGTGCCACTGGCGCAGGTGGTGGAAGACCTCGGGCGCTATTACCCGGGGCGCATTCTGTTGCTGGATGGTGAACTGGGGCAGCGCAAGGTCAGCGGCAGTTTCCCAGTAGGCGAACCGTTGCTGGCGCTGGATTCGCTGGGCAAGGTGATGGGCTTTTCTCGGCAGACCGTGTTGGGGCGGTTGACCTTGATTCAGTAGTTGCCTGTCCGGGCCTCTTCGCGGGCAAGCCCGCGAAGAGGCCGGGGCGGGCAAAAATATTTTTCAATCAACGGGTGAGGTAACAGGACGTGGCATCCGTGTAATGAGTGGAAGTGCGATTCATTCGCAGTCATCACCCTCTCACAGGTCAGCGTCCATGAAGTTCACCCCGCGTTGCGTCCCTCTCTGGTTCGGCCTTGCCATGCTCCCGGCCGTTGCTGTCGCTCCCCTGGCCAGTGCCGCCGAGCAACAGCAGACCTATGCCTTCGCCCAGCCGGCCCAGCCCTTGGCCCAGGCGCTCAACGCCTTCAGCCGCACCACCGACCAGAGCGTGGTCTACACCCTGGAACTGCCGGGTGTGCAGGCACCGGCACTGAACGGCCGATTCAGCGCCGAACAGGCCCTGCAACAGCTGCTGGGCAACGCCGGGCTGGCCTGGCGCCGCGTCGATGCACGCACGCTGACCCTCGAAACCGCAGACACCTCCGGCGCCCTCAACCTGCAGGCCACCACCGTGACCTCGCAAATGGACGTGTACAGCTATCAACCGCCGGCCACCGCCTCGATCATGCGCGGGCAGGGCCCGAACCAGGACATTGCCCAGGCCATCAACGTGGTACCGGCTCAGGTCATCCGCGACCAGGCCCCGCGCAACCTCGACGATGCCCTTTACAACGTCAGTGGCATCACCCAGGGCAACAACTTCGGCGGCACCTCCGACACGGTGATGAAGCGCGGTTTTGGCGACAACCGCGACGGCTCGATCATGCGCGATGGCATGCCCATCGTGCAGGGCCGCAGCCTCAACGCCAGCACCGAGCGGGTCGAGGTGCTCAAGGGCCCGGCCTCGCTGCTGTACGGCATCCAGGACCCGGGCGGGGTGATCAACGTGGTCAGCAAGCGCCCGCAACTTGAGCAATACAACGCCCTGACCGTGCGTGGCTCCACCTACGGCAGCGGCAAGAACGGCAGTGGCGGCGGGTTCGACAGCACCGGCGCGCTGGGCGACAGCAACTTCGCCTACCGCCTGATCGTCGACCACGAAGACGAAGACTACTGGCGCAACTACGGCGTGCACCGCGAATCGTTGGTGGCGCCGTCGCTGGCCTGGCTAGGTGAAGACACCCAGGTGGTACTGGCCTACGAGCACCGCGAGTTTCGCTCGCCCTTCGACCGCGGCACCGCGTTCGGCAACAACGGCCACCCGCTGAACATCCCCGCCACGCGGCGCCTGGACGAGCCGTTCAACGACATGGAAGGGCGGTCTGACCTGTACCGCCTGGAAGTCGACCACCAACTGGCCGATGACTGGAAGCTGCACTTTGGCTACAGCTTCAACCGTGAGACCTACGATGCCAGCCAGGTACGCGTCACGGGCGTGAATGAAGAGACCGGCACACTGTCGCGAAGCATCGATGGCACCCACAACGCCATGAGCCGTGACCAGTTCGCCACCTTGAGCCTGGCGGGCAACGTGGAAGTGACCGGTATGCAGCACGACCTGCTGTTCGGCGTTGATCATGAAGACCGCAAGATCTTTCGCGGTGATCTGATCCGCCAGACTGCGCAGTCCACGTTCAGCTATGTAAATCCGGTGTACGGCCAGGAAGTGGAAGGCACCACAGTAAGAGCCAGTGACAGCGACCAGACCGACAAGCTGCGCACCGATGCTGTGTTCGTGCAGGACGCGTTGCACCTGGATGATCACTGGATTCTGGTGGCCGGTGCCCGATTCCAGCAATTCGACCAGTACGCAGGCCGTGGCCGTCCGTTCACGGCCAATACCGATAACAGCGGCCAAGCCTGGGTGCCGCATGCCGGCATCGTCTACAAGTTCGATGACCAACTGTCGTTCTATGGCAGCTACAGCGAGTCGTTCAAGCCCAACTCCAGCATCGCGCCGCTGACGGGCGGCGTGGTGCTGGACGCGTCGGTTGCACCCGAGGAAGGGAAGTCGTGGGAGCTGGGCGCCAAGCTAGACATGCCCGGCCGCCTGACCGGTACCCTGGCGCTGTTCGACATCACCAAGCGCAATGTGCTGGTTTCCAGCTTTGATGCCACCACCAAAGAGACGGTGTACAGCAACGCCGGCGAGGTCAGCTCGCGTGGCGTGGAGCTCGACCTGACGGGGCAGCTGAGCGAGCACTGGAGCCTGATTGGCAGCTACGCCTACACGGACGCCAAGGTCACTAAGGACCCGGCCCTGCAAGGCAACCGCTTGCAGAATGTGGCCAAGCACAGCGGTTCGCTGTCGGCCGTGTACGACTTCGGCAGCCTGTTCGGGGGCGACAAGCTGCGTATGGGCGCGGGGGCGCGTTATGTGGGGGAGCGGGCGGGCAACTCGACCAACACCTTCGACCTGCCGTCCTATACCGTGGCCGATGCGTTCGCCAGCTACGAGACCAAGCTGGATGAGCACAACGTGCGCTTGCAGCTGAATGTTAAGAACCTGCTCGACAAGGTCTACTACAGCTCGGCGGTGAACCAGTACTTTGTGGCGATTGGGGATGCGCGGCAGGTCAGCTTATCCAGCACCCTGGAGTTCTAGTCAGCGAAGGCCGCTCGATAGTCGCCAGGTGTTGCTCCAATGGCCTGGCGAAACCGGTTGCTGAAATGGCTGGCACTGGCAAACCCGCACATCAAGGCAATTTCCCCCAGCGGCATTTCCCCCAGCCGCAACAGCCCACAAGCCCGGTGCAGCCGCCGGGCCAGCAGGTACTGGTGTGGCGGTAGCCCGAAACTGGTGCGGAACATGCGCGCAAAGTGGTATTCGGACAGGTTGCAGCGCAAGGCCAGTTCACCCAGGGTAATCGGCTGGTCCAAGTGCGCCTCGATGTACTCGACCATCTGCCGGCGCAGGTTTGGCGCCAGCCCGCCCTTCAGGCGCAGGCCTTGGCGCAGCCCGACCTGGCTGAGCAGCGCATGGTCGACAATCTCGTGTGCCAGGCTGCTGGCCAGCAGGCGCTCGCCGGGCTCGTCCCAGTCCAGGGTAATCAGTTGGCGAAAGCGCGCGGCCTGTTGCGGGTCGTCGAGAAAGGTCGCTTCCTGCAACTGCAGTTCACGCGGCTCCCGGTCGAGTAGGCGCACGCAACCCAAGGCGAACTGCGCCTCGCTGAGATACAGGTGCGCGAGGCGGATTCCACCATTGACCACCCAGTTCGATTCCTGCCCGGCCGGCATCACGCACAGCTTGCCCGGCGCGCCCTTGTCGGCCGGGCGCTGGCGGCGGAAAGTGCCGGTGCCGTCGGCGATGTAGCACGACAGGGTGTGATGGGTCGGTGCCTGATAATCGCGGGCATCATCCCGGTTGCTCCACAACGCCGCTGCCAGCCCATCGCCCAGGTGCGCGCTCAGCTCCAGCCGGGCGTGGGGCGAGGCGTGCATGGCGTTGAACACTTGCAGCTGCGTGAGTGGGGTCATGGGCGAATCCTCTTGCCTGTCATCGTACTGCGGCTGTGGTCGAGTGACATCCATCAGGGCAAGAAAAGCGCAAGTTTGTGCAAGCGGGCAAACGCTGATCGGAAGAACACTGGCGATCCCTGTGGGAGCGGGCTTGCCCGCGAAGCGCCGGGCACCGATCTTGAAAGGCCCAAGGAACCACCGCCATGAACCTGTCACTGTACCTGCTCACCGTCCTGATCTGGGGTACCACCTGGATCGCCCTGAAGCTCCAGCTGGGGGGGGTCGCCATCCCGGTCTCGATCGTTTACCGCTTTGCCCTGGCCGGGCTGATCCTGTTCGCCATCCTGCTGCTCACCCGCCGCCTGCAACCCATGAACCGCCGCGGCCACCAGATCTGCCTGGCCCAGGGCTTGTGCCTGTTCTGCGTCAATTTCATGTGCTTTCTCACTGCCAGCCAGTGGATTGCCAGCGGTCTGATCGCCGTGGTGTTCTCTACTGCAACGCTGTGGAACGCACTTAACGCACGGATTTTCTTCGGCCAGAAAATCGCCGCCAATGTACTGGGCGGCGGTGCGCTTGGGCTGCTCGGCCTGGGGCTGCTGTTCTGGCCAGAGCTGTCGCACCATGCGGCCAGCCGTGAAACCTTGTACGGCCTTGGTTTGGCCTTGCTCGGCACGCTGTGTTTCTCGGCGGGCAACATGCTGTCGAGCATGCAGCAGAAGGCCGGGCTCAAGCCCATGACCACCAATGCCTGGGGCATGGTCTACGGGGCGATGATGCTGGCGATGTATTGCCTGGCCAGCGGTATTCCTTTCGACATGGAATGGAACACCCGCTATATCGGGTCGTTGATGTACCTGGTGATACCGGGTTCGGTGATCGGCTTCACGGCCTACCTGACGCTGGTCGGGCGCATGGGGCCGGAGCGGGCGGCTTACTGCACGGTGCTGTTCCCGTTGGTGGCGCTGAATGTGTCGGCGGTGGCCGAGGGGTATCAGTGGACTGCGCCGGCCTTGTTGGGGCTGGTGGCGGTGATGGCGGGGAATGTGCTGGTGTTTCGCAAGCCCAAGGCTCGGGTGGCTGAGGACGTTGTGCTGGCCAAATAGGTAATGTGCTGCCTGCACCGGCCCTTTCGCGGGTGAACCCGCTCCCACAGGTACACCACAGCCCTCAGGACCTGTGCAATACCTGTGGGAGCGGGTTTACCCGCGAAGAGGCCAGTACAGGCAACGAATATCTATCAGCCCTTCCAAACCTGCGGATTCACCAGATCCCGCGGCCGCTCACCCAGCAGTGCCGCACGCAGGTTGTCTATCGCCCGGTTGGCCATGGCCTCTCGGGTTTCGGCAGTAGCCGAGCCGATGTGCGGCAAGGTCAGCGCGTTAGGCAGCTTGAACAGCGGCGAATCGCTCAGTGGCTCCTTCTCGTACACATCCAGGCCAGCCCCACGGATAGTGCCGTTTTGCAGCGCTTCGATCAGCGCCGCTTCGTCTACCACCGGCCCGCGCGCGATGTTGATCAGGAAAGCGCTCGGCTTCATCAGCTTCAGCTCTCGCGCACCGATCAACTTGCGGGTGGCCTCGGACAACGGCACCACGATCACGACGAAGTCCGCTTCTGCCAGCAACTGCTCCAGGCTGCGGAACTGCGCCCCCAGCTCTTGCTCCAGCGTGGTTTTACGGCTGTTGCCCGCGTAGATGACCGACATGTTGAAGCCAAAGCGACCACGGCGGGCAACGGCTGCGCCGATGTTGCCCATGCCGACGATACCCAGCGTCTTGCCGTGTACATCGCTGCCAAAGTGCGCCGGGCCCACGGTGGCCTGCCAGTTGCCGGCCTTGGTCCAGGCATCCAGTTCGGCGGTACGGCGGGCGCAGCCCATGATCAGCGAGAAGCCCAGGTCGGCGGTGCTTTCGGTCAGCACATCCGGGGTATTGGTCAGGGCGATGCCGCGTTCGTAGAAGTAGTCCAGGTCGTAGTTGTCGTAACCGACCGACACGCTGGACACCACCTCCAGCTTGCCTGCGCCTTCAAGCTGGGCGCGACCGAGCTTGCGGCCAACGCCGATCAGGCCATGGGCCTCGGGCAGGGCTTCGTTGAACTGGGCGTTTATGTCGCCGAGCTTGGGGTTCGGCAAAATCACGTTGAAGTCTTGCTGCAGGCGCTCGGCCATGGCCGGGGTGATACGGCTGAAGGCCAGGACGGTCTTTTTCATCGGGCAACTTCCACAAGAAAAGCTACAAGCTACAAGCTTCAAGTCACAAGAAAAAGCCGTACCTGCTCCGGTCTGCCTTTTCTTGCGGCTTGCAGCTGCTACTAGTTGGCGATCAGCACCTGATGGGTTTTCAGGTCCGCCTCATGGGCCGCGAGAATCTCCGGCAGGGAATTGCGCAAGTACTCGACCCAGGTCTTGATCTTGGCATCCAGGTACTGCCGCGACGGGTAGATGGCGTACAGGTTCAGCTCCTGCAGGCGGTACTCGGGCAGCACCCGTACCAGGCTCCCATCACGCAGGCCGTCGATGGCCGAGTAGATCGGCAGCACGCCCACGCCCATGCCGCTGCGGATCGCGGTCTTCATGGCATCGGCGGTGTTCACCATGAACGGCGAGCTGGTGATGTTGACCATCTCCTGGCCTTCCGGCCCGTCGAACAGCCACTTTTCGAGCGGGATCACCGGGCTGACCATGCGCAGGCAGGCGTGCTTGAGCAGGTCGGCCGGCTTTTGCGCGCTGCCGTGGCGGGCGATGTAGCCGGGCGAAGCGCAGACGATGCTGTAGGTGATGCCCAGGCGTTGGGACACGAACCCCGAGTCGGGCAGTTCGGTGGCCAGCACGATGGACACGTCATAGCCTTCGTCGAGCAGGTCGGGCACGCGGTTGGCCATGGTCAGGTCGAAGGTCACGTCCGGGTGCGATTCGCGGTAGCGGGCAATGGCATCGACCACGAAGTGCTGGCCCACCCCGGTCATGGAGTGCACCTTCAGCTGCCCTGCGGGGCGCGCATGGGCGTCGCTGGCCTCGGCCTCGGCTTCTTCCACATAGGTAAGAATCTGTTCGCAACGCATCAGGTAGCGCTTGCCGGCCTCGGTCAACGCAATGCGGCGGGTGGTACGGTTGAGCAGCCTTGTTTGCAGATGGGCTTCCAGGTTGGAGACCGCCCGCGACACGTTCGCGGTGGTCGTATCCAGTTGTGCCGCCGCAGCGGTGAAGCTGCCTAGCTGGGCTACGCAACTGAAAGCACGCATGTTTTGCAGGGTGTCCATGGGTCACTCTCGATGTAGAGGACAAAATTGTGTCACGAAGTAACGATAAAAAGCTGAAAAGTTGCCTTCGACCAAAGGCGGATTATCGCTGTTTTGGTAACAAAGATTCGCAGGAATCTGCGCTTATCGCCAGTGCTGCCGCCCCCTAGAATTGCCCGGCCCCTTCACCTCTTCCTCGGGAAATCGCAGCTGTGCCGCGTCGCATCATCAGAACGCTCAATGCGTTCAGTGCCTGTGCCCTTGCCCTCACCTTGAGTGGCTGTATCGGAACCTGGGGCATCGCCCCGCAAAGCAAGACGCTGCAAGCCAATACCTTGACCACCGACGCGGCCATACGCGAAGCCGCGACAGATGCCCACTGGCCCGACCAGCAGTGGTGGCACGCCTATGGCGACCCCCAGCTGGACCGCTGGGTGGCCCTGGCCGTAGCCGGCAGTCCAAGCCTGGCCATGGCCGTCGCGCGGGTGCGCGAAGCCAAGGCCATGGCGGGTGTGGTCGAGTCGGCGGAAAAACTGCAGGTCAATGGCCAGGCCACGCTCAAGCGCCACAACTGGCCTGAAGACCAGTTCTACGGCCCTGGCGCGCTGTCTGGCGCCAACACCTGGGACAATAACGCCGCCTTCGGTTTCAGCTACGCCCTCGACCTGTGGGGCCGCGAACGCAATGCCAGCGAGCAGGCCGTGGACCAGGCGCACATGAGTGTGGCTGAGGCCCGCCAGGCGCAGCTGGAACTGCAAAACAATGTGGTGCGGGCCTATATCCAACTGAGCCTGCATTTTGCCCAGCGCGACATCGTCAAGGCCGAACTGCAGCAGCAAGAGCAGATCCTGGCCCTGGCCAAGCGCCGCCTGGACGCGGGCATCGGCACCCATTTCGAAGTCAGCCAGGCCGAAGCGCCGCTGCCGGAAACCCACCGCCAGCTCGACAGCCTCAACGAAGAAATCGCCCTGACCCGTAACCAA
>NZ_BCBJ01000078.1:0-3884 GCF_001320605.1 Pseudomonas sp. NBRC 111133
CCCTGGCCGCGCCGCTGAAACTGCCCTCCAACCTGCCTGCCCAACTGGTCGGCCAGCGCCCTGACGTGGTTGCCAGCCGCTGGCAGGTTGCCGCGCAGGCGCGTGGCATCGACGTTGCTCATGCCGGCTTCTTCCCCAACGTCGACCTGGTCGGCAGCCTGGGTTTCATGGCCACCGGCGGCGGCCCGCTGGAGTTCCTCACCGGGCGCAAGTTCAACTACAACGTCGGCCCGGCCATCAGCCTGCCGATCTTCGACGGTGGCCGCCTGCGCTCGGAGCTGGGCGTGGCCTCGGCGGGGTATGACGTAGCTGTGGCGCGCTACAACCAGACCGTGGTTGGCGCGCTGAAGAATATCTCCGACCAGCTGATCCGCCGCGAGTCGATGAAAGAACAATCGCATTTCGCTGCCGAATCCGTTGCTGCTGCGCAGAAAACCTACGACATCGCCATGGTCGCGTTCCAGCGGGGTCTTACCGATTACCTGAACGTGCTCAATGCGCAGACTTTGCTGTTCCGCCAGCAGCAAGTGCAACAGCAGGTGCAGGCCGCACGCCTGATCGCCCATGCCGAGCTGGTCACCGCGTTGGGCGGTGGCTTGCAGGCCGGGCAGGATGTGCCGAAAGAGGAACGCCAGGCCGCGCCGGCCACCCCGGCCACCCTGGCCATTTTCGACAAGAAGCCGGATAACGCCGAATGAGCACTTCCAGTTTGCCCGTGCGCTGGCTGCAAAGCCTGGAATGGCGCCGGGGCTTCTTTGCCTGGGCGCGCACCGACGGTGTGACCTGGGTTTACATCTTCAAGGTGCTGGCTGCCGCGTTCATCACCCTGTGGCTGGCCATGCGGCTGGAACTGCCGCAACCGCGCACGGCCATGATCACCGTGTTCATCGTCATGCAGCCGCAAAGCGGGCATGTGTTCGCCAAGAGCTTCTACCGGGTGCTCGGCACCCTGGCCGGCTCGGCGATGATGGTGGCGCTGATCGCCATCTTCCCGCAGAACACCGAGCTGTTCCTGCCCAGCCTGGCTTTGTGCGTGGGCCTGTGCTCGGCCGGCGCCATGCGCTACCGCACCTTCCGCGCCTATGGCTTCGTGCTGGCCGGTTACACCGCAGCGATGATCGGCCTGCCGGTGCTGCAGCACCCCGACCAGGCGTTCATGGCAGCGGTATGGCGGGTGCTGGAAATTGCCTTGGGCATTCTGGTATCGACCTTCGTCAGTGCCGCGATCCTGCCGCAGTCGGCCAGTGCCGCCATGCGCAACGCCCTGTATCAGCGCTTTGGCGTCTTCGCCGGGGTGGTGGTGGAAGCCCTGCGCGGTGACAGCCAGAAAGACCGTTTCGAAAGCAGCAACGTGCGCTTTGTCGCCGAAGCCGTGGGCCTTGAGAGCCTGCGCAACGTCACCGCTTTCGAAGACCCGCACATGCGCCGCCGCAGTGGCCGGCTGGTGCGCATGAACAGCGAGTTCATGGCCATCACCACACGTTTCAATGCCCTGCACCGTTTGCTCGAACGCCTGCGTGCCCGTGGCCCCCTGCAGATCGTCAGTGCCATCGAACCGGGCCTGAACACCTTGGTGGAGCTGTTACAGCCCTACGTGGGCCGGGCGTTGACCGATGCCGATGCACTGCGCCTGACCCTGGAGCTGGCCGCCTACAAGGAAGGCCTGCAAGCCCAGGTGCGCGGGCTGCGCGCTGAGTACCTGGCGACCGAACCCAGCGAGGCCGACCTGCTCGACTTCCATACGGCGTTCGAGCTGCTGTACCGCTTTGTCGACGAAATGTTCAGTTATGCCGAAACCCACGCTTCGTTGGCGGCGCACAGGCACGAGCGTGAACAGTGGGACGAGCCCTATGTGGCACAGACCAGCTGGCTGGTGTCGCTGGCCGCCGGTGTGCGTGCCTCGGCGGTGCTGTTGCTGCTGGGCAGTTACTGGCTGCTCAGCGACTGGCCCAGCGGCGCCATGATGACCTTGATCGCTACCGTTACCGTGGGCCTTTCGGCGGCTTCGCCGAACCCCAAACGCATGTCGTTCCAGATGGCTTGCGGCACGGCTATCGGCGCTTTTGTCGGCTTCTTCGAAACCTTCTTCGTGTTCCCCTGGATCGACGGTTTTCCGCTGCTGTGCATGGTGCTGGCGCCGGTGTTCGTGCTCGGCGCGTTCCTTGCTTCGCGCCCGGCTTACGCCGGTTATGGCCTGGGCCTGCTGGTGTTCTTCGCCATCGGTTCGGTGCCGAACAACCTGACGGTGTATGACCCTTACACGTTCATCAACGACTACATCGGCATGGTCATCGGCATGTTCGTCTGCGCTGCTGCTGGCGCGATCATCCTGCCGCCCAACAGCCGCTGGCTGTGGAGCCGGCTGGAGCAGGAACTGCGTGAGCAAGTGCTGTTCGCCATCAGCGGCCGCCTACGCGGCCTGGGGTCGGCCTTCGAAAGCCGCACCCGCGACCTGTTGCACCAGGCCTACGGTCTGGCGGCCGGCAAGCCGCAGGTGCAAAGCCAGCTGATGGGGTGGATGTTCACCGTGCTGGAAATCGGTCACGCCGTCATCGAGCTGCGCAAAGAGCAGGCCCGTGCGCCGGTGCACCCGGCCTACGCCGAGTCACAACCGTGGCGCCAGGCCATCCGCGTGATGGGCCGCGCGCTGGCAAGGCTGTTCTTGCAGCCCAGCGCCAGCAACCACGAACGTGCGCTGGTGGCGGTGGACCACGCCATCGCCCGCGTGCAAGCCACCGACGAGCCGTTCGCCCGGCACTTCGATACCTCGGTGCTGCGCCGTGCGCAAAGCTACCTGCATTTCATCCGTTCTTCCCTGCTTGACCCACAGTCGCCACTGGCGCCGGCGAAAGGACTGCACCATGCCCCGTGAAATCGCCTTCCATGGCGTGTACATGCCCACCATGACCTTGATGTTCCTGTTCGCCCTGGGCCTGGCCTGGGGCCTGGACCGGTTCATCGCCAGCCATGATGGCTACCGCTTCTTCTGGCACCCGGCGCTGCTGCGTCTGAGCCTGTTCGTCTGCCTGTTCGGCGCCATGGCGCTTACTGTCTACTGGTGAGAATCCTTCGATGAAAAAGTTCTTCAGCCTGATCGCCACCCTGCTGGTGCTGGTCGCCGCCGTGGCCATCGGTCGCCAGTTGTGGCTGCACTACATGACCACGCCCTGGACCCGCGACGGCCGCGTGCGTGCCGATATCATCAACGTCGCCGCCGACGTGCCCGGCTACGTGGTGGACGTCCCGGTCAAGGACAACCAGCGGGTGAAGAAGGGCGACCTGCTGATCCAGATCGACCCCGAGCATTACCAACTGGCCGTCGACCAGGCCAAGGCACTGGTCGCCTCGCGCAAGGCGACCTGGGAAATGCGCAAGGTCAACGCCAAGCGCCGTGCCGACATGGACAACCTGGTGATCTCCAAGGAAAACCGCGACGACGCCAGCAACATCGCCAACTCCGCCCAGGCCGATTACCAGCAGGCGCTGGCTGAACTGGCTGCCGCCGAACTGAACCTCAAGCGCACCCACATCGTGGCCACGGTGGACGGTTATGTGACCAACCTGAATATCCATAAGGGCGACTATGCGCGTACCGGTGAAGCGGTGATGGCGGTGGTCGACGAGAACTCGTTCTGGGTGTACGGGTTCTTCGAAGAGACCAAGTTGCCACACGTGAAAGTGGGCGACCAGGCCGAGCTGCAGATGATGAGCGGCGAGCGCATCAAGGGCCATGTGGAGAGCATCGCCCGCGGCATCTACGACCGCGACAACCCGCAAAGCCGTGAGCTGATTGCCGATGTGAATCCGACCTTCAACTGGGTGCGGCTGGCGCAGCGTGTGCCGGTGCGGATTCACATCGATGAAGTGCCGGAAGGGTTTTTGCT
>NZ_BCBJ01000079.1:0-24159 GCF_001320605.1 Pseudomonas sp. NBRC 111133
TCGATCTACCAGGCGGTACACCTCTCAAGTCATTCACCCGCAGCCCCCACCAATACCGGCACCTTAACCCGATCAATCACCTTCGCGCTGATCGACGGGTCCAGCAACCGCCCCAGCCGCGACAGGTGGCGGTGGCCCATGATGATCAGCTCGCAGTTCAGCTCCTGCGCCTTGGTCACGATCACTTCGACCGGTTGCCCGGCCACCATGCAGCCCTGGCTGGCGAAGCCGGCTTGCTGCAACGCGCGCACGGCCTCGGCCACAGCGTGGTCGGCATGTTGCTGTTCCTCGCAGGCGGCGGGGTATTCCTCCAGTTCTTCAGCGGTGTAGGGCGCGGGTTGGTCGTGGACGGCGAAGGTGGAGTCGATGGCCAGCAATACGTGCAGTTCGTGTTCGCCGGGGCGGCAGTAGCGGCGAGCGAGGGTGAGCAGGGCGCTGGAAGCGGGGGAGGCGTCGATGGCGATCAGGACTGGGGAGGGCATGCTGGATCCTTGGCTGATGTGTTTACAGGATCGGCCTCTTCGCGGGCCTGCCAATGCTGCATTTAAGGCCGAACCCGACCATCGAATAAATGCCCCGCCACGCACGAGCGCATTGCGTCTGGTGCAATCCACCAACCTGCTACCATCGCCATTCCCACAGCTGCCACGGAAAACGGCCATGCAACTCCCGGACATGAACCTGCTCGTCGCCCTCGATGCCCTGCTCGACGAGGGCAGCGTGGTCGGCGCAGCACAGCGCATGAACCTGAGCCCGGCGGCGATGAGCCGGACCTTGGGGCGTATTCGCGAGGCCATGGGCGACCCGATTCTTGTGCGTGCCGGTCGTGGCCTGGTACCGACGCCACGGGCGCTGGCCCTGCGCGAGCAGGTGCATAGGCTGGTAGAGCAGGCCGGGCAGGTGTTCCGCAGCCGAGACGATGTCGACTTGGTGAACCTGGACCGTGCCTTCAACATTCGCACCAATGATCTGTTCATTGCCTTGTACGGCGCCCAGCTCCTGCGCATGATGCTGGCCCAGGCGCCGCGTACGGTGTTGCGGTTCGTCCCGGAGGGCAGTGGTGACGATGATGCGGTGCTGCGCAACGGGCATATCGACCTGATCATCAGTTCGGCCGTTGTGCTGGGCCCGGAAATCAAGGTGCAGAGCCTGTTCAACACCTACTTCGTGGGCCTTGCGCGTGTGGGGCACCCGATCTTCGACGCCCCGATCACCCCTGAGCGTTTCGCCGCCTACCCGCAGATCAGCGTATCCCGGCGTGGCCGCGCCAATGGGCCGATCGATGTGGCGCTGGCCAACCACAAGGTGGAGCGTCGGGTAGCGCTGATCACCACCAGCTTCCACTCGGCCATGTTTTCGTTGCCCGATTCAGACCTGATCCTGCCGATACCGGCCAATATCCTCAACAGTGTGCAGCGGTTGAAGTTGCCATTGCGCTCGTTCGAGATCCCCGTGACGTTGGAAAAGGTCAATGTGAAGCAGGCATGGCACCCGCGATTCGATAACGATCCCGCACATCGCTGGCTACGCCAGACGTTGAAAGCGTGCGGCAGTATTGATCCGTGACGCTGCTGACGATTGCGTCTGACACAATATAAAACTGCCAACAAGTCAGTTTTCGTCAGCATTCGACCTTCTTAAACTTGCTCCAGCCTCGAAATGGTTGCTGGAGATGTAATTTCATGAGTTCCCTGACCGCACCCTCTGCGGCGTTGGCCGCCGCCCCCGCGCCGGTGGCACCTGCGCAGACGGCGTTCGGCGTGCAGGTGGTGGTGGGGCTGTTCGGTGTATTGCTGGCCGTGCTGTGCGCGGGCCTGAACGAGTCAGTCACCAAGATTTCCCTGGCCGATATCCGCGGAGCCATGGGCATCGGTGCCGATGAAGGCGCCTGGCTGCTGGCGGTGTACAGCGCCGCCTCGGTCTCGGCCATGGCCTTTGCGCCGTGGCTGGCCACCACCTTCTCACTGCGGCGCTTCACCATGAGCGCCATTGGCCTGTTCGCCGTGCTTGGCCTGCTGCAGCCGTTCGCCCCCAACCTGCACAGCCTGATGCTGCTGCGTGTACTCCAGGGCTTTGCCTCGGGTGCGTTGCCGCCGATGCTGATGAGCGTGGCCCTGCGCTTTCTGCCGCCGGGCATCAAGGTCTATGGCCTGGCCTGCTATGCACTGACCGCCACTTTCGGCCCCAACCTTGGCACGCCGCTGGCGGGGCTATGGACCGAATACGTCGGTTGGCAATGGGCCTTCTGGCAGATCATCCTGCCGTCGGCGCTGGCCATCGTCTGCGTGGGTTGGGGCCTTCCGCAAGACCCGCTGCGCCTGGAGCGTTTCAAGCAGTTCGACTGGCGCGGCGTGTTGCTGGGCCTGCCCGCCATCGGTTGCATCGTGCTGGGCCTGTCGCTGGGTGACCGTTGGGGCTGGTTCGATTCGCCGCTGATCTGCTGGCTGCTGGGTGGTGGCCTGCTGCTATTGGTGCTGTTCATGTTCAACGAATGGTCCGAGCCGCTGCCGTTTTTCCAGTTGCGCATGCTGCAGCGGCGCAACCTGAGTTTCGCCTTGGTGACCTTGGCCGGCGTGTTGATCGTACTGTCGGGCGTGGGCAGTATCCCGTCGGCGTACCTTGCGCAGATCCAGGGCTACCGCCCGGCACAGACCAGCCCGCTGATGATGCTGGTGGCGATGCCGCAACTGATCGCCCTGCCGCTGACGGCAGCCCTGTGCAACATCCGCGCAGTGGACTGCCGCTGGGTGCTGGGCATCGGCCTGGCGATGCTGGCGGTGTCATGTGTCGGCAGCAGCCTGCTGACCAGCGAGTGGATCCGTGGCGACTTCTACCCGTTCTACCTGTTGCAGGTGTTCGGCCAGCCCATGGCGGTGCTGCCACTGCTGATGCTGTCCACCAACGGGATGACCCCACAGGAAGGCCCGTTCGCCTCCAGTTGGTTCAACACTGTCAAAGGCCTGTCTGCAGTCATCGCGGGTGGCTTGCTGGATGCACTTGGCACCCTGCGCCGGCACTTCCACTCCAATCACCTGGTGGACAGCCTGGGCAACGCCCCGCTGGTCGACGACAGCGTTGCGGGCCTGGCCCGGCGTATTCACGACCAGGCGCTGGTGCTGACCTCCGCCGACCTCTACCTGGTCATGGCTGGCATCGCCGTGGCCCTGATCTGCCTGATTCCTTTCGTGCCTACCCGGGTCTACCCGCCGCGTGCGGTGGCCTGAACCCTGGATGAATTCGAGAACCGCTGAAATGACCAACAACCGCAAAACCCTGTTCATTGGCTCGGTATTGGCCGTGGCCGTTCTGGCTGGCATTGTCGGCCCCTGGATGTTCGGCAGCGACCACCGCCAGAGCACCAACGATGCCTACGTCATTGCCGACTACACCGTAGTCGCGCCCAAGGTGGCAGGCTTCATCAAGGACGTACGGGTAGAAGACAACCAGCAGGTCTCGGCAGGCCAGTTGCTGGCGACCATCGATGCCCGTGACTACCAGGCCGCCCTGGATGCCGCTCAGGCCCAGTTGCTGGTGGCTCAGGCGCAAAGTGCCGATGCCCGCGCCACGCTCGAGCGCCAGGCCGCATTGATTGCCCAGGCCGAGGCGGCGGTGAAAGCGGCCCAGGCCGAAACAGCGTTCGCCGACCATGAAGTCAACCGCTACAGCCGCCTGGCCGAGCAGGGCGCTGGTACCGTTCAGAATGCCCAGCAGGCACGCAGCGGCGTCGACCAAGCCCGCGCTCGCCTGGCCAATGCCCAGGCGGCGCTGGTGGCGGCGCGTAAGCAAGTGGACATCCTCACCGCCCAGGTGGCCAGTGCCGATGGCCAGCTCAAGCGTGCCGAAGCCGGTGTGGAAAAGGCACAGCTCGACCTGTCCTACACCCGCATCACGGCGCCGGTGGATGGCATGGTCGGCGAGCGCGCCCTGCGCGTGGGCGCTTACGTCAATCCCGGCGCACGCCTGTTATCGGTGGTGCCGTTGCAGCAGGCCTATGTGGTCGGCAACTTCCAGGAAACCCAGCTGACCCATGTGCAGCCGGGGCAGCCGGTGAGTATCAGCGTTGACACCTTCTCCGGTGAAACGCTGCAAGGCCACGTAGAGAGTATCGCCCCGGCTACCGGCGTGACCTTCGCTGCGGTCAAGCCAGACAACGCCACCGGCAACTTCACCAAGGTTGTGCAGCGCATCCCGGTGAAGATCGTGTTCGATGACGGGCAGCCGTTGCTCTCCCGCTTGCGGGTGGGCATGTCGGTGGAGGCGACCATCGATACCCGTGGCGACAAGCTGGATGGCAAAGAGGTAAGCGCACGATGAAACCTGCATTACGCTTGAGCCCCTTGCTGCTGGCTGTGTTGATGGCCGGTTGCACGATGGGCCCGGACTTCCTGCGCCCCGACAGCCAGGCACCGCAACAGTGGGCGCCGGTTCAAGGCCAGGCAGCACCCAGCCAGCCGCAAGCCGAACCGCTGGAGCTGCGCTGGTGGGAAACCTTTCATGACGGACAGCTCAGTGCGCTGATCCAGCGCGTTGCCGAACGCAACCTCGACCTGCAGATGGCCAGTGCCCGCTTGCTGCAAAGCCGCGCCTTGCGCAGCACCGTGGCGGCTGATGAAGTGCCGTCGGTAGACGCGAACGCTGGCTACAGCCGTGCCCGCAACAGCGCCGAAGGCCTGAGCGACCCGTCTGGCAAGGCGGGCAAAGAGGCCTACAACCTCTGGCAGGGCGACCTGGTGGCCGGTTGGGAACTGGACCTGTGGGGCCGCGTGCGGCGCCAGGTGGAGGCTGCTGATGCCACGGTCGAAGTGGCCGAGAATGACCGCCGTGGGGTGCTGCTGGCCTTGCTGTCGGAGACCGCCGGCAACTACATCCAGTTGCGTGCTGTACAGCACACCCTTGATGTGACGCAGGACAACCTGAAGGTCGCCCGACACAGCCTGAAGCTCTCCGAAGATCGCCAGGCCGAAGGTGTCGCCACGCGTCTGGACGTGGCCCAGGCCAGTGCCCAGGTCGCTTCTATCGAAGCCCGCCTGCCAAGCCTGGAGGCCCGGCGCGATGACTTGATCAACGCCCTCAGCCTGCTCGCCGCCGAACCGCCGCGCAGCCTCCAGACTGAGTTGCTGCGAGGCGGTGAACTACCCGCGCCGCAGCAGAAGTTTGCCATCGGCCTGCCGTCCGAACTGGCCGAGCGCCGCCCGGACATCCGCCAGGCCGAAGCCCGCCTGCATGCCGCCACGGCTAGCATTGGGGTGGCCAAGGCTGATTTCTATCCGAGTATCCGCTTGTCGGGCAGCGTCGGTTTCCAGGCCATGCAGTTGTCTGATTTCGGCGGCTGGGATTCGCGCCGCTTTGCCTTCGGGCCACAGTTGTCGTTGCCGATCTTCGAGGGTGGCCGGCTCAAGGGCACCCTGGAACTGCGCGAGGCGCAGCAGCAGGAAGCGGCGCTGAACTACCGCAAGGTGGTGCTGGGCGCCTGGCATGAGATCGACGATGTGCTTCGCCTGTACAACGCCAGCCAGTTGCGCCGTGACCACTTGGCCGAGGCTGTGAGGCAGAACCGCATCGCCCTGGAAACCGCCCAGCGCCAGTATGTGGAAGGGGCAGTGGACTTTCTCAATGTGCTGACGGTGCAGGGTGCATTGCTGGCCAGCGAGGAGCAGTGGATCGACAGCTCGGCGGCGGTGTCCCAGGCGCTGGTGGGGCTGTACAAGGCCCTAGGGGGTGGCTGGCAGGCGTTTGATGAGCAGCCGGTGAAGAAAGCATAAAAAGCGGGGCCGCTGTCCGGCCCATCGCCGGCAAGCCAGCTCCCACAGGTACAGCGCAGGCCTAGGGCCTGGTGGGATCCTGTGGGAGCGGGCTTGCCCGCGAAGAGGCCGGTACAGGCAGCCCAAAACTCACAGCGGCCGCAGTAGCCCAAACCGCTTGCGCAACGCCCAATCCAGCACCCGCCGAGGCAGCAACCGGGCCATCAGCGGCAGCGCCGTACTGCCATTCCCCAACCGCACCACAGCGGGTACCGGTGACTTACCAGCGGCCGCCAGTACGCCTTGGGCAAACACCGCCGCCGAAGTCGGTTTGTCCTGCGAAGCCCGCGCCCGTGCCTGTACATGCTCACGCAACGGCCACCACGCCGAATCCGCCGCCAGCACCTGCTCCGCCTGGCGCTGGGCGTTGTTGGCAAACTGCGAGGCAATCGCGCCCGGCTGCACTTCCATCACCTGCACACCGAACGGCGCCAGCTCCAGGCGCAAAGCATCGCTCAAGGCATGTACAGCGGCTTTCGAGGCGCAGTAGGCACCGGCGAACGGTGTGACCAGCACACCGGAAACACTGCCGATGTTCACCACTGTTCCTCGTGAGCGGCGTAGCAACGGGAACAGCGCGCGGGTTACGCCCACCACGGCGAACACGTTGGTTTCGAACTGCTGGCGCAGGGCGTCCACGCCACCGTCGAGCAACGGGCCCATGGCGCCGTAGCCGGCGTTGTTGACCAGGATGTCGAGGGTTTCGAGCTCCTCGGCCAGGCGGGCCAGGGCCTCGCTGTCATTTACGTCCAACTGCCGCGCGGTAAAACCGGCGGCGCTTAACACTTCAACATCCTCCGCCTTGCGCGCAGTGGCCCAGACGGTGTGGCCGGCATCGCGGAAGGCGTCGGCCAGTGCGCGGCCGATGCCGCTGGAACAACCGGTGATCAGAACGGTGGGCATGGGGGGAGGCCTTTGATTAATTGGCGAAGGTGCCTTGCAGGTGTTCGGCACGGAATTCCAGCGTTTGCGGCCGGTACCCGGAGCGCAGCGGTGGCAATGGCAGGCAGTCTTTCCACTCGGCCCCTGGCTGCAATTCACCCGGCCCTCGATAGCGTGGGGCGTTGTAGGTGTTCTCGGCCAGGTTCACGGTATCGCCCGGCGCATACGCCGCCACCCGCCAGCGCAGTTCGGTAAGCGGCACCTTGTTGCCGTTTCTCATGCGTACTTGCAACGCACGGTCGGCAGGGCATTGTTCGGGGGCATAAACGAGGCGCAAGTCCAGGCGGGCCAGTCGTGAGGTTTCGCGGTTGTCCTGCCAGACGACAAACAACGCCACCAAACCCAGGCCGCACACAGCAGCCAGCGAAATCGGCAGGGCCTTGGCCGGGTAGCGCAACAGCAGCACCAGCCAGGTAAGAATGAGGAAGGCACCGATGATCATGGGGCGGGCAGACCTTGGTTGCGCACTGTCTGACCATCGTAGCCTGAAATGGGAAAGGGCCGCAAAGCGGCCCTCGGTGTTGCTTACTGCGCGATGGTCTTCACTGAAACACCACGCTCGACGGGTGTGGAGGTTCGTCCGTACACATCCTCGAAACGTTCGATATCATCCTCGCCCAGGTAACTCCCGGACTGCACTTCGATGATCTCCAGCGGGATCTTGCCCGGGTTGCGCAGGCGGTGGATCGAGGCAATCGGAATGTACGTAGACTGGTTCTCGGTCAGCAGGAACACGTTCTCGTCACACGTCACCTCGGCAGTACCCGACACCACGATCCAGTGCTCGGCACGGTGGTGGTGCATCTGCAGCGACAGGCTGGCGCCCGGCTTGACGGTGATGTGCTTGACCTGGAAGCGGCCGCCCATGTCCACCGAGTCGTACGAGCCCCACGGGCGATACACTTCCAGGTGGTTTTGGGTTTCGGTGCGGCCCTGTTCGTCCAGGGTCTTGACCATCTGCTTCACGCCCTGGACCTTGTCCTTGTGGGCGATCATCATGGCGTCCTTGGTCTCGACCACCACGATGTTTTCCAGGCCGATCACCGACACCAGCTTGCCGTTGCCATGGATCATGCAGTTGCGGCTGTCCTGCACCACCACGTCGCCTTTGGTGACGTTGCCATCCTCGTCCTTCTCGTGCACCTCCCACAGCGATGACCAGCAGCCCACATCGCTCCAGCCGGCCGACATCGGCACCACGCAAGCGCGCTGGGTTTTTTCCATCACCGCGTAGTCGATGGAGTTGTCCGGGCAGCAGGCGAAGGTGGCTTCGTCGATGCTCAGCACACCGCCATCCTCCTGGCTGCGCTCCAGGGCCAGCACGCAGGTGTCATAGATGTCGCCGTCGTGCTTTTTCAGCTCTTCGAGGAAGCGGCTGGCGCGGAACAGGAACATGCCGCTGTTCCAGAAGTAGCCACCGGCCTGGACGAACTCGGCGGCGCGTTTCTCGTCGGGCTTTTCAACAAACTGGGCAACCCGCGCCACACCTTCGGGCAGCAGGGCGTCCTGGCTGGAGCGGATGTAGCCGTAGCCGGTTTCCGGTTTGGTCGCCGGCACGCCGAACAGCACCATCTCGCCACGCTCGGCGGCCACGGTGGCCAGAGCCAGGGCGCGTTGCAGGGCCTTCTGGTCATCGATCACATGGTCGGCGGGCAGCACCAGCATCAGCTCGTCGCGGCCTTCGTTGACCAGCTTCATGGCGGCCATGGCCACGGCGGGTGCGGTGTTTCGGCCGAACGGCTCCATCAGGATGCCTTGGGTTTCCAGTTTCAGCGCCGCCAGCTGCTCCTGAACGATGAACTTGTGGTCCTTGTTGCAGACCACGATCGGCGTGTCCATGCCTTCGAACACTAGGCGCTCGATGGTTTGCTGGAACAGCGTGTGTTCGCCGGTCAGGGCCAGGAACTGCTTGGGGAACTGCTTGCGCGACAGAGGCCACAGACGCGAACCGCTACCACCAGAAAGAATTACCGGGATCATCATGTTTCTCCAATAGTCGTTAATAGGCAGAGGGATCAGTTGCTAGCCACGGGGCGAGTTACCCACACCGGCGACAAGGCGTTGCCGGAACCCGTTACGTACAGCACTGCGGCTTCGCCGCGCTCCAGGGCGACGGGTTTCACGTCGCCCACTTTCTTGTCGCCTTGGAACAACGCCAGGTTGACCTTCACCGGGTTGATTTCACGTTCGCCACGGCCGTTGGCGGCCACCGGCTTGACCACTTCGGTCTTGCCATCGGCGGTTTTCAGGGTGAGCTGCTGGTCGCTCAGGTTCTGCACGCGCACCAGGGCTTTCTGCTTGTTCTTGAAAGGCGGTTCTTCGATCAGCTGGGGGTTGCCGCTGCTGCTGTTGACCAGGGTGTAGTACTTGTCCGAGGCCAGCTTCACCGGCACGCTCTTGCCGCCGACCTGGGCGGTGTAGTCGCCGCCTGGCAGGAAGCTGAAGTCGCTGCTGGCCTGAGCGCCTACCTGTTTGATCTGGGTGTTGCCGACCGAAGCGGCAGCGGGTGCGCTGGCGGCGTTGTACAGGCGCACGAAGGTCGAACCTTTCGGCGCGCTTGGGCCATACAGGGCGGCGTCGGCACCGGCGAAGGCCTGCATCGAAGCAAGGGAAAGGCCGGCCGCGAGGGTGAGGGCTTTGGCAATGGAAGTCTTGGTAGTCATGTGCATTTCCTCTCTATCGTTCAGTGGTTCGTCCGGGTGGACGACAAGGCCAGGTTTTCTTCGGATTTACGGGTGTTCTTCAGCTGCGCGATCCACTGCGGGTCGAAGCTGCTGAGGTCGTTTTTCATGGGCAGATAACGTTCGGGGAACTCCCACACCACCACTTGCGGTGCGGCGTTCTTGAAGGCATCGGTTTGCAGGTACTTGAGCATTGGCAGCAGCGGGCCATGGCCGTCTTCGGCGTAGTTGGCCACGTCGCTGCGCAGGGCTTGTTGCAGCGCACCCAGGAAGTTCCAGTGCGGGTTGGCGCTGTAGCTGGTGCCCACCAGCGCTACCGGGATTTCGTTGTTCGCGAATAGGGCGTCGTCGCCTTCAGCCGCTGCTTCTGCCGGGTGGGTGGTGCGTTGTTGCAGGTTGTCCGGGGTTGGCAGCAGGTTGCTGAACAGCGGGTCGAGCGGCAGGAAGTTGGTCAGGTCGCCTTTGTACGGCGCCGTGCTGCCGGCTTCGGTGACGAAGGTTTGCGGCTCGCCGTTGAGCAGGTTCTGTCGGCTTACGGCTTCAGCCAGCGCCTGCGCTGCCACTTCGGCGCCCATCGGCGTCCAGTGGGTGTCGGTGCGCAGGAACACCTGGCCACGGGCCTTGGCTTGTTCCATGGCCGCTTGCAGGTCCGGGGCGAACACGTTGGCCTGGCGCACCTGGGCATGAAACTGGTTGTACAGGTCGTCGTGCAGGCTGGCCGGTTGCTCCTTGCCCAGGTATTCCGAATAGATACGCGCCTTGGCCGGCACGATGGCCAGTACCAGCTGGCTGCCGTGCTGCTGCAGGGTGTCGCGCACGCCGCGGATCAGCGCTAGGTTTTCCTGCATCAGTTGCTCGGCACCGGCAGTGGGCTTGAACTCTTCGTCGCTGAACAGCCACTGGTCGCGGCCCAGCACCACACCGGGGCGGCCTTCGTTGAACAGCTTGAAGTCCAACGCGGCCCAGAGGTTGGTGCCCAGGCGCTTGATGGGGAATTCGGCGTCGTAGTGGGTTTCGGCGGCCTTGGCCAGCTTGCCGTTGAGCACGGTCATCTGCTCGGTGCGCTGGAAGCTTTGCAGGCCACCGGTGGACCACACGCCCATGCCCACCAGCAAGCCGAGGAACGACAGTGAATAGGTGATGCGTAAAGTACGGTTCATGTCATCGGCCTCAGAACTGGAAGTACAGGAACGGCGAGTAGCTTTGCGCCGAAAGCTTGAGGATCGAGGCCACGAACAGCAGGAGCACAAGGGCGCGGGTCATCACCCGGGTCCAGTCCAGGCCGATCGAGCCGTCAGCGTTGACTTGCACCGGGGTAGCCTTGGGCGTCGGCTTGGCATTGCGGTAGAAGTCGCGCAGGCCGAAGTACGCCAACGTGATGTAGGCAATGATCAGGGTTGCCACTTGCAGGCCGGTGAGGTTGGCGCGGTTGAGTTCCGACAGCTGCCAGTCGCCAAAGCTGAACATGGCGCCGTACATACGGCCTGCCACGTGCAGGTTTTCGGCGCGGAAGATCACCCAGCCGACCACCACCAGCAGGAAGGTGAACGCCCATTTCACCGGGTTGAAGCGCTGCGGATTGGTGTCGATACCCAGCGCACGCTCGATGGCCAGCCACATGCCGTGCCAGGCGCCCCAGATGATGTAGGTGAAGTTGGCGCCGTGCCACAGGCCGCCCAGCAGCATGGTCAGGAACAGGTTGCGGTAGGTGTTGAAGGTGCCTTTGCGGTTACCGCCCAAGGTGATGTACAGGTAGTCGCGCAGCCAGGTCGACAGGCTGATGTGCCAGCGCCGCCAGAACTCGGTGATCGACTGGCTGATGTAGGGCTGCTTGAAGTTCTCCATGAAGCGGAAGCCCATCATCAGGCCCAGGCCGATGGCCATGTCGCTGTAGCCGGAAAAATCGAAGTACAGCTGCGCGGTGTAGGCCAGCGCGCCCAGCCACGCATCGCCCGTGGTCGGGTTTTGCAGGGCGAAGCAGTGGTCGGCGACTACCGCCAGGGTGTCGGCGATGAACACTTTCTTGATGAAGCCCTGCATGAAGCGGGTGCAACCTTCGGAGAACTTGTCCAGAGTGTGGGTGCGGTTGTTGAACTGGTCGACCAGGTCCTTGAAGCGCAGTACGGGGCCGGCGATCAGGTGCGGGAAGATCGCCACGAACGCTGCGAAGTCGATGAGGTTGCGGGTAGCCGGGGTGTCGCCACGGTACACGTCGATGATGTAGCTGATCGACTCGAAGATGTAGAACGAGATACCGATCGGCAGCAAAACATGGGTGAGAATGAACGGCTCCAGGCCGAACGAGCTGATGATCGCGTTCAGGCTGTCGACACCGAAGTTGGCGTATTTGAAGTAGCCGAGAATCGCCAGGTCGACGCCCACGCCCAGCAGCAGCCAGCGCTGGGCCGGCTTGGTGCGCACGCCGGAGGCGCCGACTTTAAGGCCGATCCAGTAGTTCCACAGGGTGACCCCGGCGAACAGGGCCAGGAAGTCCACCCGCCACCAGGCATAGAAGATGTAGCTGGCGACCAGCAGCAGCAGGTTGCGATAGCGTTGCCCGCTCAAGTAGTACAGGCCGAGGAAGATCGGCAAGAACAGGAACAGGAACACGTTGGACGAGAAGACCATCCCGGTTCTCCTTTTTGTTCACAGCATCCGGGGCACAGCGCCCCCCAAACCCCCCAGTGCAAAACCGGGAGGCAACTTAGGTCCCTGTGGGAGCGGGCTTGCCCGCGAAGAAGTTTTCGCGGTGCATGGCAAGGGCTTCGCCCTTGTTCGCGGGCAAGCCCGCTCCCACAGGTTCCGATCCCATACAGGGGTTAGCTCATTTCTTGCTCTCTGCGCTCGGGTCATAGACCCGGGTCAGGTTGCCGCCGAGCCTGAAACTGTCGAACGGCTGCATGCCGTGCTTGCGTTCGAGCGTGTCGCCCACGCACTGGTACAGCGCGCACCAGGGTTCGAGCCAGGCGTACTTGCTGTCGACCTTGAGGTCTTTCATGTCTTGTTTTTCGCCTGCGCGTTCCGCGAAGTGCTTAGGGTCGCGAGCGCCGTACAGCACGCCTTCACCCAGACGCTGCAGGGCGAAGTTGTTTTCGCTGCGCAGGTCCACACCGTTGGCTTTGGCAAAGCTGGCGATCATCGCCAGCGGTGGCAGGGCGTAGTTGTGGTAGGCCAGGGCGCGCTGTTTGCGTTTGATCTCGTTGGGCAGGAAGCCCTGCTCGTCGACCTGGTTGGCGCCGATCTTGTATTCCTTCACGGCCCAGTCGAACAGGTCGCGGCGGTTGGTCGCCACCGAGGTGGCCATGACCGACCAGGCGGCCCAGTAGCTGTGGTTGTTGATCTTCGCCAGCGGCAGGTTGCTCCAGTCGCGCACGGTTTGCTCGGCCAGGCGGGCGAACCATTTCTCGATCAGCTCGGCCTCGGCCTGGTGCGCCGCCAGCGGCTGCGAGTTGGAGAACTTCAGGCGCAACCACGAACCACTCATGCTGCCCAGCGCCCATTTGCGCATGGATTTGCCGGTGTGGTTGTAGTGGGTGGACATCAGCGCATCGGCACGCGCCCAGGTGCCCAACCAGGTCAGGGCGCAGTCGAGTTGTGCCGGGCGTCCGTCGCGCATGTACTGGTTGACCATCTTGGCCACGCCACGCTCCAGGGTGGTGATGTCCTTGGTGGAATCGCGGAAGGCCTGCTCTGAATCCTCGTTGAGGGTTGCCCGGGCACTGTCCGAACCTTCGTACTTGCTGCGGAACTGCAGCGCACCTGTGTACGGCTTAGGCGTTGCTTCGCAGCGGAAATGACCGTCGCCTGTCTTGAGCTTTTCGATCCCTTCGTAGTACCCCTGGGGGGGTACCAGCGCGGCGTGCGCGGCCCCCCCGAACAGGGCCAGCGCGAGCAGGGCGGGGCGGAAAATTTGCTTGAAGGTGGTCATGGGTCGCCTCACTGGCCGGCCTGCGCGGTGTGCGCGGGCACGGCGAAGTTGTTGCGTTTGCAGAGCTTGGCTTCGACTTTCTGGGTGCCGCTTTCCGGCCCCTGCACCTCGAACGCCAGCAGGCGCTGGCTGGCCCAGTCCTCGTCTTCACGCATCTGGAAGACAAAGCGGCCGTCGGTGTCGGAGGTTTCCGGTTTTTCCAGCTTGATGTCTTCGTGGCGGCCGTTGAGGTACCACAGGGTGGCCTGCAACACCTTCACCGACGGGTCTTCGAACTTCACGTCCATCTGCAGGTTGCGGTTGATCAGCTCTTTGATCACGCCGCCCTTGCCGTTGACCATCAGTTCGTTCTTGCCGGGCTTGAGGGTGGTGCTGGCGCTCATCAGGGCCGGGCGGTCGTCGCAGCCGTCGTCGAGCAGGCCAAGGATTTGCCGCCAGATGGTTTCCTGGTCCAGGCGGTATAGCGGGGAGAACTCCCAGATCAGGATCTTCGGCGGGTTCTTCTGGAATTCCTCGCTGCCCAGGTACTGGATCATCGAGCCTTCCAGGCCACCGCCAGGGAAGGCGACGTTGAGCACGTCGGCACCGATGTACTGTTCGAGGAAGCCCGAGAAGTTGTAGTTCTTGCCACTGTGGCTGGTGCCGACCAGGGTGATCTGCGCGTTGCCGCCGTCACCGAACAGGTCGTCGCCACCACCGCTGGCACCTTTAGGCTCGGTGGCGAACTGGTCCATGTACTGCACCGCATAGCTGGTGCCGCAGAGCTGGCCGGCGACGTTGTGCAGGGTGCCGGTCTTGCCCATGCGCCCGGATTTTTTCGTTTCGAATTCCTTGCGCGGGATGCCTTCGAAGGCCGGCATGTGGTGCACGGTGTCGGCCACGATTTTGGCGGCGCGTTCGGCGCCGTATGGCGTCCAGTGTTGGTCGCCACGGAAGTAGAAGTCCTTGCCCTGGTCGGCGGCGGCCAGCTGTTCGTTGGTCAGCGGCGACAGGTCGGGCACGTTGTAGCCCATGCTCGCAAAGCGCTTGAGCATGGCCTGGTAGTTACCCAACGCCTTTTGGTAATCGAAGGCGGCTTTCTCGGCCGGGTTGAGCATGTTGCGGTTCACCAGGCCACGGGTCGGCTGGTACACCACCACCAGTTCCACGCCACGCTTCTTGAACGCATCGTGTACCTGTTGCAGGCGCTTGTAGCCGGCCGGGGTGGTGTTGAACTCGGTGCGCAGGTCTTCGCGGGTACGGAACAGCCAGTCACCCTTGGCCTGCACCAGCGTGGTGAAGTTCTGCTGGTAACGGGTGGTGTAGCGGCTGGCGTCGTGCGCTTCAGGGCACAGCTGGCAGCACGGCTCGGCGCTGAAGGTGGGGGCCTTCACCTCGTCGGCGCGCACGCCCTGGCTGATCGCCAGAAGGGCGGCGGACAGGCCCAGCAGTTTCATCAGGTGTGGGGTCATGGTCTGGGCTTCCTTAATCGATCATTTCGGTCTGGCGTTCGACCGGGTCGATCAGCACAGCCTTTTGCTGGCGCACCAGCAGGTCGAGGATTTCGTCCTGGCGTTCACCCAGGATGCCGTTGAGGCTGATACCGCTGGCCTTGCGCGGGGCGAGCATCTGCACCTTGTACAGCTCGACCGACAGCGGCGAGTCGATCGACAGCGGGCCGGAGCCGTTGGCCGTCAGTTCACCGCCCACCAGAATCAGCGACACCTTGGTGTCGAACGGGTCCAGGGCAATGTCGCGGTCGGTATCGGACAGGTCTTTGATGTGGCCGTAAACGCCCACCAGGCCGTTGGCCATGGCGATGTTTTCGTACAGGCGAATGTTCACGCTGTTACGCACGCGGATGCCGTGGCGGCGGTTGTTGATCAGCTTGTTGCCCCAGATCAGGTTGTCGCCGCTTTCGTACAGGGTGATGCCGTCGGTGTGGTTGCGGTAGATCTCGTTGTAGGCGATCAGGTTGTTGACGCTGTTACGGTCGATCACCACGCCCGAGAGCTTGTTGTCGTAGCTCTTGTTGTTGATGATCCAGCTGTCGTTCACCTCACGAGAAACGATGATGCCGTGCTTTTTTTTGGTGCCGTACACGGTGTTGCCGGCGATGATCAGGCGGTGCGAGCGGTCGTGCGGGTCGATGCCGTACACGATGTTGTCGCGGTAGGTGCTGTCCTTCACCACGAAGTCCTGGGTCTCGTAGCAGTAGAAGCCGTACCACATGTCGCTGAACTCAGAGCCGATGATCCAGCCGGTGGGTTCCGGGCGGCCCATGCGCTTGGCCATGTTCGGCGTGTACTGTGAGATGCTCACGCCATACGACTTGGACTTGGCGTAGCCGAAGCTGGCCATTTTGGTGTTGACGATGTAGGTCTCGGTGCCGCCCCACGACAGCAGGAACGGGCGGAATTCCTTGGGCGAGCGGAAGGTTGCCGGGCCGTTGTCCTTTTCGCGCCAGCCGGTCACCTGGGTGTCGGTGACGAACAGCTTGCCGTCGTTGACTAGGAACGAACCGCCCTCCTGGGACAGGCGCAACTGCTTGACCTTGCCGTCGATCTCGAGGATGCCCTTTTGCCCGACCACAATCGGCAGGCGTGCCAGGTACACGCCCGGCTCGACTTCGCTGAGGTACTGTCTGGGCACCTTCTTGCTCAGTTCCACCAGGTCGACATGGCCGTCATCGACGAAGATCGCCTGCGGAATACCGTGCTGGCGCTGCACCCACTCGGCCGCCTTGTTGTCGCCGCCGACGAATTCCTTGAGGGTGTCTTCCTGGAACATGCGGCGCAGGCTGACCTTGCCCTTGTGGCTGCGGTCGATCTTCTTCTGCACCGCCTCGGCGGTGAAGCCGGTCAGGTCGGGCAGCTTGGGCGGGTCCATCTGCAGCGGCTCGATCGGCGCGCTGGCCACGGTGTAGGTCTTGGCCTGCTGCAGTTCCTTGGCAATGACCTGAGGTTCTGCGGCGGCGACCAGGTGGCTTGCCAGCAGCAAGGCGCTGGCCAACAGGCTGTGACGTAAGTGCGGGTGAAGGTTCATCAGGTCTCTCCCGGCCTCAGAATCGCCAGATCACGTCGACGAAGGCGCGGTGCATGTACGAATCCGCTTCCTTGCCATAGGCGTCGCCCGGCTTGAACACACCGGCGCGCAGGCGCACCAGGGCGGATGGCTCGTCGATGGCCTGGCTCATGGAGGCTGGCAACAGGCCTTGCTTGAAGTATTTGGTCACGACCACGTCCATTTCCTGGCCAAGGTCTTTTTCACCGTCGACCAGCTGGCGGTTGACGCCGTTGTCGTCGACGGCGGCATTGATGCCGCTGGAGCCGATGTTCTGGTTGCCGTCGACACGCCAGAACTTGTGGTAGATCAGGCTGGCGTCGTAGTCATCGCGCAGCTGCCAGGAGGCAAACAGGGTGGCGGCCTGCAGGTTGCCCAGTTCGCCACGGAACGCTTCACCGAAGCGGTGCACGCGCGAGCGGGTGCCGGTGAAGTTGGAGCGGTTGCTCTCAAGGCCGGTCTGCTCGAAGTTGTTCGAACCGTCGTCGCCACCGCCGCCGCTGCCACGGGCATAGGCCGCGCCGACCTGCCATTGCGGGTCCAGGCGCAGGCGAATGCCGAGGTCGGTGGCCCAGGCATTGACATCGCCGCTCTGCTTGCCGGTGGCAACCTGCTCGTCGCCGACGGCCTGGCTGCTGAGGGTGTCGCGGTCACCGGTCAGCCAGGTGACGCTGCCCCAGTAGTTGACGGTATGGTCGTTGCGCCAGTTGTAGGCGTCGCTGTTGGCTTCCAGGCCCAGCCAGGTCAGGTCGCCGGTGCGGGTCTTGTCCAGTGCGTCGACGGTTTCGCCCGGGTTTTTCAGGCTGCCGCTGTCGTGGGTGTGGTGGGCGCGCACGCCTACCCAGTGGCCAGGGGTCCACTGTGTGGCGACGTTACCGTAGATGTGGGTGCGGTCCTTGTCTTCCGGGGCCAGTTCGGTGAGGTCGGTGCGGTATTCGCTGAAGCGCTGGGCCACGCCCAGGTCGGCCTTGAGCAGGGTGGTGTCGAAGGTCCAGTTCAGTGCTTCGATATTGGTGTCGCGCCACATGCCATCGTCGCTGCGCAGGCGCTGGCGACCGAGGCGAAGTTGCTCGCCGGGGTAGGCGGTGAGGCCGCTGTAGCCCACCCAGAATTCGCGCATGGCCAGGTAGCTTTTGTCTGGCTGGCGGCTGTCGTCACCGGTGTCGGTGGTGGTGCCGTCGTCGTTCTGGCGCAGGGTGTCGGTTTCGATGGTGTCGGTGGCGGCGACGGCCTGGCCCATGGCGTAGGCGCTCCAGTTGCCGCGTTCGCCGTACACCCACGGGCGCAAGTCCAGGCCCAGGCCGTTGACGTCGCCGCCAGGGCGGGTGCCCAGGTCGCGGTCGTCTTCCGACTGGCCGGTGATTTTCACGTCCAGGCCGAAGTTTTTCTCAGCGGTCATTTCCGCCAGGGTCGGGCAGGACCACAGCAGGGCGAAGCTCAGGCCGATGCCAGCTTTCACGAAGGGATTGAGCGTCATAGCGAGTCCTCACCGTCTACTTCTTTTTCGTCGTCTTGCAGGGCTTCGAGTGCCAGGGTGCTGTTCGCGCCCTGGGCCATGCTGCCGCGTGCCTGCTTTTCTTGGTCCAGCAGTTGCTGGGCCTGGCTGCGTTGATCAGGCGTGAGTTGCTGGTCGAGTTGCTGCAAGAGTTCGCCCGATTGCGGCGTCGGGTTGACCTGCGACAGCTGGGCGAACACCCAGGCGTTGCCCGGTTGCGGGCGGATGCCGTGGCCTTCGCTGAACAGCTGGGCCAGGGCATAGTCGGCGCTGTTCTGCCCGCCACGGGCGGCGGCCAGCAGGTGGTCGACAGCCTTCTGCGGCTCGACGTTGCCCAAATAGCCACGGCGGTACAGCTGGCCCAGGTAGTAATGGGCGCTGATCTCACCTGCGTCGGCGGCAGCCTGCAGGTGCTGCTCGGCCTTTTTGGCGTCGGCTGGCAGGGTCTTGCCTTCGTAGTACAGGCGGCCCAGCAGCAGTTCGGCGCGCGGCTGTTCGGCTTCGCGGCCCTTGTCGATGTAGGCCAGCAACTGGTCGGTGTCGCCCAGTTCGGGGAAGTCGTACACCAGTTGTGCCAGGCTGACCCAGGATGCTGGGTTCACCGGAGCCACCTGCTCAAGCAGCTCCTTGGCGGTTTTCTCGTCGGTCTGGCCCAGGCTGCGGTCAGCCAGCACACGGGCAACGCTGTCGACCCGGGTGGCCGGCACGGCGTCACGGGCGTAGGCGGCTTTCAGTTGGTCAAGCAGGGCGGCTTGCTGGTCGGCCTGGCCACGCTTCTGGTACACGGTGGCCAGTTCGACGTAGCAGATGTCGGTGGTGTTCAGGGCGGCTTTACAGATTTTCTCCACCTCGCCCAGGTGCTGGTCGTAGGTGCCTTGGGTGCGGTACAGCAGCACTTGGGCCAGGCCCGCTTCCGGGTTGCCGGCGGCGCGCCATTGGTCGATCTGCTGCTGTGCGTTGACCTTGGGGAAGCTCTGCGGGTAGCTGAGGTAGAGCATCGCCAGCGGAATGAGGGTGTTGCTTTCGCCTTGACGGGCGGCTTGCTTGAGCAGCGACTCGGCTTCCTCGCGCTCGGCCTGGGTGCTGTCGGGCTTGGCCACCAGCAGGCGGCCAAGGCGCGCCTGAGCGCGGGGCGACGTGGCCGCTGCGGCGCGGTAGGTGGCCTCGGCTTCCTTGATTTGCGACGGGTCGCGGGTGGCCACCTTGATGTCGGCCAGGCCCACTTGCGCTTCGCTGTAGCCCAGGTCGGCCAGGGCCTTGTAGTTGCGCTCGGCCAAGGCCGTGTCACCGCGTTTCATGGCTTCGTTGGCCAGGCGCTGGTCGGGCAGGCCGGCACAGCCGGCCAGGGTGATGGCGGCAGCCAGGGCACACAGGCCCAGGCTTGTGCTCTTCTTGTAGGGAATCATGCTGTGATCCTCTTACAGCCCACGGGCGACGGCTTTGTCGATCAGCCAGTTCAGCGATGGGCCACGGTCGCTGTTGACCGCAGCCGGGCGGCCGGCCAGTTCGGCAGGCAGGCCGCTGTCAGGCTTGATCTGCACACGAATGTCGGAGGCGAGGTCGTCGCTGTTGAGACTGGCGCTGCTGACGATCTGGCCGGTGCGCACTTCGTCTTCGCCGGCTACCTGGAAGTTGACCCGGGTACCTGGCTTGACCTCGTCGAACTGGCGGTAGCTGAAGCGGGCTTCGACCATGGGCGTGGTGGTGCGCGGGATCAGCTGGAAGATCGGCTGGCCCTTGGCGGCATACTGGCCGTCGTCCACCAGCTGGCGGGCGACCACGCAATCGCAGGGGCTGGTGAGGGTGCCGGACAGCTGCTTGCCGAACAGCTCTTCGATCTTCGCCGGCTCCAGCTGCGAGTCGTCCAGATTGCCCTTGAGCATGTCGAGCATGCTGGTGGTGAAGCTGGCCAATGGCGCGCCCTTGGCGATCTGCCCACCGCCCTCGACCAGGCTACTCACGGTGCCGTCGCGCGGCATGGTGATGGTGGTGGTCGGTACCGCGACCACACCGGCTTCGGCATGGCTGATGAAATACATGCCGTACAACGACTTGGCGACAAAGCCGAAAGCCGCGACGCCGACCACGAACACGCCCAAGGTGACGGTGACTGCCTTGAACCGGCCAAAGGCGCTCAGGCCCGAGCCGCCGTCTTTTTGCTTACGCGCCTTGGTGAAGTTGTCACGTTGCAGGGTGCTGAGCACGTCGCCGATGCTGATCAGCTCACCGGACAGGTGGCTGGTGATGATGTGCCGCAGCGTGGCGATGTCGCGGGGTTCGAGGTTCTGGAACTGCGCACCGGTACGGCCGCTGCTCGGGTTGTACGACCGCACCTGGAACTCGATGTCGATCGACAGGCCCAGGTTGTCGACCACGAACTGCAGGCGCCCGCGCAGTACATCGCCTACCGACAATGGCTGCTTGGTGTGGAAGCTCAGGCCACCGGCAGAAAGGTCGTCGACCTTCACCTCATGGGTTTGGCGCTGGGCGTCCAGAAAACGCAGCTTGGCGGGAATGCGCACCCGGGCGTGTTGGCGCTGGGCTTCGGACTCATGCACGACATTGACGTTCACGGCGGTATTCATGGTGGTTTGTTCCTGTTAGATCCGATCCGGGTTGGGCTCACACGACCATGAACAGCACAGCAACGAAGATGCTGGCCGCCGAGAAGGTCATGGTCCGCGAGGACCAGGTGTTGAACCATTGTTGAAAGCTGGCGAGGTCACGCTTGAGGGCAGTGGGCTGACGCGTCCACGACTGCTTGTCGAGGCGGAAGAACACGTAGATCTTCATCAGCGCGCCGATGATCTGGTTGTAATAGAGAATCAGCGGGTAGGCCGGGCCTACGTTGTGGCCGGAGCACAGCAGCATGACGGTGAGTATCAGGCGGGTGATGCCGATCCACAGCAGGTACACCAGCAGGAAGGCCAGGCCGAACTTGAGGCTGGCGATCACCGCCACGGTCAGCCCCAGCAGGCTGGTCCACATCGACACGCGCTGGTCGAACAGCACAATGCTGGTGAACAGCCCCAGGCGGCCCAGGCCCAGGCCCAGCGCACGGGAATTCTGCCGCAGGTTGTTGCCGTACCAGCGGTACATCAGCTTGCGGCTGGCCTTGAAGAAGCTCTTTTCGGGCGGGTGCTCGACCGTATTGATGGCGGCGTCCGGCACGTAGAAGGTGTCGTAGCCCAGGCGCATCAGGCTGAACCAGCTGGACTTGTCGTCACCGGTGAGGAACTTGAAGCGGCCCAGTCGCCAGTGCATCAGCGAGTCGCTTTCGACGTCGGCAATGAACTCAGGGTTGGTCACCACGCTGGCGCGGAACATCGACATGCGCCCGGTCATGGTCAGCACGCGCTTGCTCAGGGCCATGGAGCACATGTTGATGTGGCGCTGGGCGAAGCGCAGCTTGTGCCACTCGCTCATGATGTAGCCGCCGCGTACTTCGCAGAACTCGTTGGTGGTCAGGCCGCCGACGTTGGGGAACAGCTTGAACCACGGCACGGTTTTGCGGACCACGCCATCGGCCAGCACGGTGTCGCCGTCGATCACCGCCACCACGGCGTTTTCGTCCGGCAGCATGCGCGATATGGCACGGAAGCCGTAGGCCAGGCCATCGCGCTTGCCGGTGCCGGCAATGCGCACGATGTCCAGCTTCACATGGGCTGGCGGGTTGTATTTGGCCCACAGGCTTTTCACCAGCAGTTCATCGGACATTTCCACCAGCGAGCAGACCACGGTGGTGGGGAAGCCGCAGTTGATCGCCTCGCGGATCACCGAGCTGTACACCTGGGCGGTGGTCAGCGCTTCGATGCGAAAGCTGGTCACCATCAGGTACACATGCGACGGGTCGGTGGCATTGCCCATCTTCTGCACCTTGCGGCGCAGGTACGGGTACACACCGTAGAGGAAGATCATGCCGCGGATGAAATGGGTGGCGCCCATGGAGTAGCGCCAGATGCCGACTGCGCCGACCAGGAAGATGAAGTGCTTCGACTGCGAGTCGAAGATATCGGCTGGCAGGGCCAGGGCGATCAGCATGAGCAGGCTCATGTAGAGCAGCCACCCGGCGCACTGCAACAGCACGGTCTGGAGCCTTTGCATGTTCAGCATCCGTCGAGAATTTGGGGGAGGGTGGGCAACGGAAGTGGGGAGGCTTCCGTTGCCCGGCCAGGCACTTACCAGCAGATGCCTTCAGTGCGGCTGGTGGTGCAGGTCGGCTTGCTCATGAAGCCGACCAGGTCGATCACCTGCTTGCCCGCTGGCGCTTGCTGAGCCAGCGCGCGGAACTGCTCGTCACGGTTGCCGAGCACGATGATGTCGGCGTTGTCGATCACCTGCTGGAAGTCGGCGTTGAGCAGCGACGACACGTGCGGGATCTTCGACTCGATGTAGTCCTTGTTGGCACCGTGGACGCGGGCGTACTGGACGTTCTCGTCGTAGATGTCCAGCTGGTAGCCCTTGCCGATCAGGCGCTCGGCCAGCTCTACCAGGGGGCTTTCGCGCAGGTCGTCGGTGCCGGCCTTGAAGCTCAGGCCCAGCAGGGCGACCTTGCGCTTGTCGTGGGCTTCGATCAGCTCGAAGGCGTTCTGCACCTGCGATTCGTTGCTGCGCATCAGCGAGTCGAGCAGCGGTGCACGTACGTCGAGGCTGGCGGCGCGGTAGGTGAGGGCGCGTACGTCCTTGGGCAGGCACGAGCCGCCGAAGGCGAAGCCAGGGCGCATGTAGTACTGGGACAGGTTCAGCACGGTGTCCTGGCAGACCACGTCCATCACTTCACGGCCATCCACACCTACGGCCTTGGCGATGTTGCCGATTTCGTTGGCGAAGGTGACCTTGGTGGCGTGCCACACGTTGCAGGTGTACTTGATCATCTCGGCCACTTCGATCGGCTTGCGGATCACCGGGGCGTCGAGCTCTTCGTACAGGGCCTGCAGGATGTCGCCGCTGGCGCTGTCCAGTTCGCCGATGACGGTCATCGGTGGCTGGTCGTAGTCCTTGATAGCGGTGCTTTCACGCAGGAATTCCGGGTTGACCGCCACGCCGAAGTCAACGCCGGCCTTTTTGCCCGAGCAGTCTTCGAGAATCGGGATGACCACGTTCTTGACGGTGCCCGGCAGCACGGTGCTGCGCACCACGATGGTGTGGCGGCGGGTGGTGTCACGCAGCACGTAGCCGATTTCGCGGCACACCGACTCGATGTACTCCAGGCCCAGGTCGCCGTTTTTCTTGCTGGGGGTACCCACGCAAATCATCGACACGTCGCTTGCACGGATGGCTTCGGCGAAGTCGGTGGTGCCGCGCAGGCGGCCATTGGCGATGCCCTGTTGCAGCAGTGCTTCCAGGCCAGGTTCGACGATGGGCGACTTGCCCTGGTTGATCAGATCGATCTTGGTGCTGGACACGTCCACACCGATCACTTCATGGCCACGCGCCGTCAGGCAGCCTGCACAGACTGCACCCACATAACCCAAACCAAAGATGCTGATACGCATCGCTATCACCTCATGTGTTTATCACGCCGACGCTTACCAAAGTGCCGGCCGGGTTGATTAACAACAGTTTTCGGGCGCACGGATCCATGGCGAATGCACACTTCGCCGAGCGCAGGCAAAATAAATCCAGAGCGCAAGAAGTTATGCACTCAAAGTTGGCAGTAAAAAGCCATCTATTAAAAAACGTGCCCTGAAATGCAGCCGTCTTTATTGCAATGCGCTACTTGGCGCGTTGCTGTGCTTGTTTTTTCAAGTGGAAAAATCCTTTGAAATCAACCACTAGGACGATTTGTAAGGGGCGCGCCTCTCCTGCATGGACAGGGTTTCGGGGTTTCCGTGATACCTGTCGAAGTTATCAAGGCAGGTAGTGGATACCTGCCCGTGTCATCTGTAAGTCATCTCTCACAACCCGGAGGCAGGAAATGCGTTACGGCACTATGAGCGGCAGGTCGCGGGAGAAGTTCCTGAGTGGGTTTCGTCCGGATGAAAGATTTCTAAATATTTTTTCAGTGGCGGACAGTTTCAATTTGATAGCACGCGAGTGTTTTGTCCCCGTATATAAAGGACGAAACTGTTGCGAGATGTTTTTATGCCAGCATCGAAAAATATTTTTCAAAAAACGTCAAAAAAGCTATGAACGGTCTTATGGCGTTTGGTGATAAGGGTATGGGTGGTGGTTTTTTGGCGTCAAAAAATAGTCTTTTTGTGGTTGGTTCGGATGGGCATGCCTTGAGAGGGTCTTCGCCTGTGAGACCGAGCGCCGCCCGCGCGGCGC
>NZ_BCBJ01000080.1:0-53357 GCF_001320605.1 Pseudomonas sp. NBRC 111133
TCGATCTCAAGAGCTGCGCAAATGCCGGATCAATCGCCCGGATGATCCCGCAAAAACACCAGATGATCAGCCTTGGACTGCTCGGCGCTGTAGTAGTACCCCTGCACATCAAACTGCTTGAGCTGCTCCGGGTCGCTGATGCGTTGCTGGATAACAAAGCGGCTCATCATACCGCGGGCTTTCTTGGCGTAGAAGCTGATGATCTTGTACTGGCCGTTCTTCAGGTCCTTGAAGTCGACGTTGATCACCCGGGCCTTCAGTGCGCTGCGTTTCACGGCACTGAAGTACTCGTTGCTGGCCAGGTTCAGCAGCACGTCATCACCTTGTTCAGCCAGGGCCTGGTTCAGCCATTCGCTGATGCGTGTGCCCCAGAAGGCATACAGGTCCTTGCCGCGGACGTTGGCCAGCTTGGTGCCCATTTCCAGGCGATAGGGCTGCATCAAATCCAGCGGGCGCAGCAGGCCGTACAGGCCCGAGAGCATGCGCAGGTGGTCTTGCGCATAGCTGAAGTCGTCTTCATCCAGGCTCTCGGCGTCGAGGCCGGTGTATACGTCACCCTTGAACGCCAGCAGCGCCTGCTTGGCATTGGCCGGGGTGAAGTCCGGGGTCCAGCTGCCGAAGCGGGCGGCATTCAGGCCGGCGAGCTTGTCGGACAGGTGCATCAGTTCGCTGATTTGTGCAGGCGACAGCTCGCGCAGTTGCTGGATCAGCTCCTGGGAGTCGTCCAGGTACTGGGGCAGGGTGAAACGCTCGGTCACCGGCTTGGTGTCGTAATCGAGGGTCTTGGCGGGGGAAATCACCGTCAGCATCGGGTCGGCTCCTGGCATCGTTGGCCGTGGATTCTACGGGGTGGGCGGTGCAAGTCCAAACTATGACGACGATAGTCACAGACCATGGGGCGGTGCAGGCGCTATAGTTCGCGTTTTGCCGTTGCGGAGCCTTACACCGTGCGCATCGTCTTTGCCTTGCTGGCCGCTCTGTTGAGCTGTGCCGTGCAAGCCGCCCCTTCACCCCAGGTCAGCCTGGACCGCAGCCTGTGGCCCGAACAGCTGGATAGCCCCGCGCTGTTCGATGTGGCCTCGCGGGCCGAGATTCTTTCGTTCGCCCAAGTGCTGCATGAGAGCGAATTGCTGGACGATGCGGCGCTGGCGGCGCGGCTGGGGTTGCGGCAGATCAATCTGCAGAAGGTGCGTCAGGTGCGGGCGCGCATGTGGCAGCGGTTATCGGAGGGTTATCAACAGGCGCAGCGCAGTTGCGTGCAGGATGCATCGTTTTGCTATCCGGTAACTTCCATGGCGGATTTACGTGCCCAGGCGGCAACGTTCGCTGCTGATGTCGGCACGTTCTATACCGGTTGGATCGAGCCGAGCCATCAGTTCCATGTGCGCTACCTGGACGAACAATTGCGCAAGGCGGCGCTGCTGCCGCAGACCAGCAGCGAGGTCGAACGGCTGTCTTCGCGCGAGCGCAATGGTGATGAGCTGAACGACCGCATGTTCCTGCTGACCTTCGTTGGCGGGCCTGGGCCGGACGACGGGAATACCGACATGCTGACGGATTACCTGCGTCGGCAGAAGCTTCAGGGCACCTTCTTCGTGCTGGGTAACCGCCTGCAACAACGCCGTGATGCGGGGGCGGCGAATGCGGTGCGCCAACTGTATCGCGGGCAGTGCGTGGGTATTCAAGGCTGGGAATACCGCTCCCATGCCCAGTGGACGGATTGGCAGGACTCGCTGCGACGTAGCCAGGCGCGGGTGCAGGCTGACCTGCCAGAACAATATGTGCCGCTGTTCCGCCCGCCTTATGGCCAACGCCGTGCCGATGGCGACGCGTTCATGGCTAGCCAACAGTTGCGGGTATCGCTGTGGGATATCGATGCCCAGGATGATGGCGTTTTGAGCGCAGAGGCCTCGGCGCAGCGGGTACTGACCCTGATGCTGTTGTGGCGCAAAGGGGTAATCCAGTTCCACGACAGCCTGCCCAAGGCCCAACCGGCGGTGGAATGGTTGCTACGCAACACCGCCCAAAGCGGGATTGGCTGGGAAGATTGCCGGGAATATGGATATAGCGAACAAGGGGTATGACTTCTGAGCGTAGTCCCGTCTGGCCTCGCCGCCAAGGCCTCTTCGTCAATCGGAAAAATAAACTTCAAAAAGACGTAAAAATGCTTTTTTCGGTCATGGCTTTTGCGGTATGAAGAAACCAGACAGCCGATTCCTGCAGCACAGGTGGCGTCATCCAGGCCCACCTAGCCAGGTTCGCTTCCCGCCCGTAACAACGCGGATACGGGGAGAGCGGTAGTCACTTTGCGGCGCAACAGACCGTGCCGTATGGCTTCGACATAAGGTGACCGAGTATGGATGACCAAGGACGCAACCCTTCCTCCAGCAAGCCAATCCTCTATGTGCTCGATACCAACGTCCTGATTCACGATCCCAACGCGTTACTGAACTTCGAGGAGCACCACGTCGCCATCCCGATGACGGTGCTGGAGGAACTCGACAAGCTCAAGACTGGCAAACAGACCATCGCCGCGGAATGCCGCCAGGCCATCCGCCTGATCGACCAGACCCTCGGTGACGCTTCGCCCAGCGATGTCGAGCAGGGCGTGCCGATCCAGCGTAACAAGAGTGGTCCCAAGGGCTTTCTGTCGATTCTGATGAGCCCGCGCAACGAACCGAGCAAGTTGCTGCCGGAAAACCTCAACGACAACATCATCATCAACACCCTGCTCGACGTACGCAGCCGGCGCACCGACCTGGACGTGGTGCTGGTCACCAAAGATATCAACATGCGCCTGAAGGCGCGCGCCTGTGGCATTGCGGCCGAGGACTACAGCACTGACCAGCTGGTCGATGACGTGTCCTTGCTGTCCAAGGGTTACCACTCGGTTACCGGCTCGTTCTGGGACCGCGTCAGCAAAGTCGACACCCGCCAGGAGCGCGGCCGCACCTGGCATCGGGTGCAGATGATCGACAATCTGCCGGCAGTGCACATCAACGAGTTCATCATCGATGAGCAGGGTTTCGTCGGCTGGATCAAGGGTATCCGCAACGACGAGCTGCTATTGCTCGACCTGCACCAGGAGCCGCTGCTGCACCAGGAAGCCTGGGGCCTGAAGCCTCGCGACATCCACCAGAGCCTGGCGCTGTTCGCCCTGCTCGACCCGGATATCCACCTGGTCAACCTGACCGGCGCCGCCGGCTCCGGCAAGACCATCCTGGCGCTGGCTGCAGCCATCGAGCAGACCATGGTCAGCAAGCGCTACCGGCGCATCATCGCCACCCGCAGCGTGCAGGGGCTGGACCAGGAAATCGGCTTCCTGCCGGGCACCGAAGCCGAGAAGATGGAGCCCTGGCTGGGTGCCATCACCGACAACCTCGAAGCCTTGCACATGGATGACGAAAGCACCCATGGCAGTGTGGAGTACATCCTCGAACGCGTGCCGTTGCAGTTCAAGTCGCTTAACTACATTCGGGGTCGCAGCTTCCAGCAGAGCCTGATCCTGATTGACGAGTGCCAGAACCTCACGCCGCACCAGATGAAAACCATCATCACCCGTGCAGGCTCGGGTTCCAAAGTGGTCTGCCTGGGCAACCTGGCGCAGATCGACACCCCCTACCTGTCCGCGACCAGCTCGGGCCTGACCTACCTCACCGAGCGCTTCAAGGACTTCCCCCATGGTGTGCACATCACCCTGCAGGGTGTGCCACGTTCGGTGCTGGCCGAGTACGCCGAGTCGCATCTGTAACCCTCACCGCCGGGCGGTTCGCCGCCCGGCCTCTTCAAGCATGAACCCTCTGCTCAAACCTGACCCACAGGTTTACACTGGCTGTTCCCTTCACAGGAGCAGAGCAGTGCTGACACATCTTGATTCTCAGGGGCGGGCCAACATGGTCGACGTCACTGAAAAGGCCGTGACCGAGCGCGAGGCCACCGCCGAGGCGCGGGTGCGTATGTTGCCGCAGACCTTGCAGATGATCGTCGACGGTGAGCACCCCAAGGGCGACGTGTTCGCCGTGGCGCGCATCGCCGGGATCCAGGCGGCGAAGAAAACCAGCGACCTCATCCCGCTGTGCCACCCACTGATGCTGACCAGCGTCAAAGTCGAACTCAGTGCCGAAGGGCAGGACGCCGTGCGTATCGTCGCCCGCTGCAAGCTCGCCGGGCAGACCGGCGTGGAGATGGAAGCGTTGACTGCTGCCAGCGTTGCCGCGCTGACGATCTACGACATGTGCAAGGCGGTGGACAAGGGCATGGTCATCGAGCAGGTGCGCCTGCTGGAAAAGCTCGGTGGCAAGAGCGGGCACTACAAGGTGGAGGCATGATGAAGGTCAAGGTGATGTACTTCGCGCGATACCGCGAGCTGCTGGGTGTTGATGCCGAGCGTGTCGAGGGTGCATTCAATGTGCTCGACGATGTGCGCAAGGCGTTGGTGGCCAAGGGCGGGAAGTATGAGCTGCTGGCTGAGCAAAACTTGATGTGTGCGCGCAACGAAGAGCTGTGCAGGCTCGATGAACCGTTGGAAGAGGGCGATGAAGTGGCGTTCTTCCCGCCGGTGACCGGAGGCTGATCATGGCGGTGCGAGTGCAGGAAGGCGCGTTCGACCCGGGGGCCGAGGTCAATGCCATGCATGCGGCCAATGTCGGCGTGGGTGCGGTGGTCGGGTTTGTCGGCTACGTGCGGGATTTCAACGACGGTCGCGAAGTGGCAGGAATGTTCCTGGAGCACTATCCGGGGATGACCGAAAAGGCCTTGGCCAAGATCGTGGTGGAGGCCGAGCAGCGCTGGCCGTTGCTCAAGGTAGAGGTGCTGCACCGCATAGGGGCGCTGGAGCCGGGCGAGCCGATTGTGTTCGTGGGGGTGGCCAGTGCCCATCGGCAGGCGGCGTTCGATGCCTGCAACTTCATCATGGACTACCTGAAGACCCGGGCGCCGTTCTGGAAGAAGGAGAATACCCAGGAAGGGCCAAGGTGGGTGGAAGGGAAGCAGAGTGACCAGGATGCGGCGGGGCGCTGGTAGGCCTTTTTTTGATGGCCGGTGCTTCGCACCGGTTCGCGGGTAAGCCCGCTCCCACAGGTACTGCACAGATTTAAAGCCCTGTGACGTACCTGTGGGAGCGGGCTTGCCCGCGAAGAATCCAGCATCGGTCAGTGATGCTTGCGCGGCACCGGCTTCAGCAGCTCATCCGGCGGCATCTCACACTTGATCTTGCGCCCCAGCAGTTCTTCGATCGCCGGCAGCTGGTAGGAGTCATCCTCCCCGGCAAAGCTGATCGACACGCCACTGGTCCCCGCACGGCCTGTGCGGCCAATGCGGTGCACGTAGTCATCCGGGTCTTCCGGCAGGGTGAAGTTGATCACGTGGCTGATGCCATCGATGTGAATACCACGCCCCGCCACATCCGTCGCCACCAGCACGGTAATGCGCCCTTCGCGGAAGCTTTCCAGGGTACGAATGCGCTTGTGCTGCGGCACGTCGCCCGACAGCTGGGCGGCATTGATGCCGTCGCGTACCAGTTTCTCCTCGATGCGCCGCACTTCGTCCTTGCGGTTGGCAAACACCATCACCCGTTCCCATTTGTTCTGGGTCACCAGGTTGTACAGCAGCTTGTACTTGTCGCTGCCAGCCACGGCATACACGTGCTGCTCGACCGTTTCGCTGGCCACGTTCTCCGGCTCGATCTCGACGATGGCCGGGTTGGTGGTCCACTGCTTGGCCAGGTTCATCACGTCGTCGGTGAAGGTGGCCGAGAACAGCAGGGTCTGGCGCTCGCTTTTCGGCGGCGTCTGGCGAATGATCTGGCGCACTTGTGGGATGAAGCCCATGTCGAGCATGCGGTCGGCTTCGTCCAGCACCATCACCTCGACCATGTCCAGGTGCACTTCGCCGCGCTGGTTGAAGTCCAGCAGGCGACCTGGGGTGGCGACCAGGATGTCGCAGTGGCGAGCTTCCAGGGCCTTGAGCTGTTTGTCGAAGTCCATGCCGCCGACGAAGCTCATCACGTTCAGGCCGGTGTACTTGGTCAGGGCGATGGCGTCCTTGGCGATTTGCACCACCAGCTCGCGGGTGGGCGCGATGATCAGCGCGCGCGGTTCACCCATGTAACGCTCTTTGGGCGGCGGCGTCTGCTGCAGCTGGGAAATGATCGAAATCAGGAACGCGGCGGTTTTGCCGGTACCGGTCTGCGCCCGGCCGATGGCGTCCTGGCCACGCAGGGTGTAACCCAGCACCTGCGCCTGGATCGGCGTGCAGTACGGGAAGCCCAGGTCGTGGATGGCGTGCATCAGCTCGTTGGACAGCTTGAAGTCGTGGAAGCGGGTTTTGCCTTCCTGTGGCTCGACCACGAAGTCTTCCGGCTTCCACAGGCTGGCCTGCGGCTTGGGCTTGCGTTCGCGACGCGGTTTTTCCTTGGCCGGGGTGTCGGCGGCTGGCGTGGCGGCGGTGGGCTGTTCGGCCTTTGGGGCAGGTTTGGCGCGTGGGGCGGCCGGTTTGGGCGCGGGCCGGGCCTCTGTGGCCGGGGCGGGCGCAGGCGGCGACACGCTGGCAGCAGGAGCGGCGGCCTGTGGCGCGGCGTCTCCCTTGCCGAATATTTTCTTGAGTGCCTTGAGCACGATCGTCTCATCAACTGGTTAAGGAATGTACGCCGGGCAGTGTAATGCAAGAACCGGGCGCGGCGTAGTGGAATAGCCCTACAACTACAGGCGGTCCTCGCTTATTGCAGTTGCTTGGCCAGCCATTCGTGGATGTCGTTCAGCTCCTCGACCACCACCTCGTGCTCCATCGGGTACTCGTGCCAGCGTGCGGCCACGCCCCAGGTGTTCAGGTACTCGAAGGCGGTGCGGCCCATGGACGGGATGACCACCGGGTCGTGCACGCCGTGCAGGCACAGGGCCGGGGTGCGTTGCTGGCACGCACTCAACTGGTGCTGGTCGTTGAAGGTGGGGGCATAGGTGGACAGGGCAATCACCCCGCCCAGTGCTTCTTGCCACTTTATATAGGCAGTGTGCAGCACCACCGCGCCACCCTGGGAGAAACCGGCCAGGAAAATACGCGACAGGTTGATGCCTTTGGCCTGCTCGGCCTTGATCAGGGCAATCACCTGTTCGGCCGATTCCTCCAGCTGCGCTTCGTCAATGGCGCGGGCCGGGGTCATGGCCTTGATGTCGTACCAGCTGGGCATGGCGTAGCCGCCATTGATGGTCACCGGGCGGGTTGGGGCCTGGGGCATGATGAAGCGGGTGGTGGCCAGGCGCTCCTGCATGAATTCGGCCACAGGTAGGAAGTCGTAACGGTCTGCACCCAGACCGTGCAACCAGATCACACAGGCATCGGCGGTTTTCTGCGGTTCGAGAATCAGCGGGTTGGTCATGACTGCTCCGAAAGTGTGCGGGTCTTGTTATGGCGTGCGTGAAAAGAAGGCACTGGAAATGATTGTCGGAAAAAGAATGTCGCAACGATACAACTTTCCCTACTTGACGAGCGCTTAAACGCTACAGCCAGAAATTTTGGTACGCGCTTTGCTATTCAACCTGTGATGCAAAGGGCAGGCCGTGACGGTAACACCCTTTGCACGCGAAGGCTGTCATAGAACAGCCCATTGCGCCAATTGACCCAATAACAAGCCAATACGGGTCGGATACGCCTCAAAAGGGTGCGGTGCAATTCCGGCTCGATACAACAAGAGCGATTTGGAGGTTGTGAATGAAGATGTTGAAAACCACCCTGGCAGTCCTGACCGCTGCCGCCGCGCTGGGCGCCGTGAGCAACGCCCAGGCTGGCGCCACCCTCGATGCGGTAAAGAAGAAGGGCTTCGTCCAGTGTGGCGTGAGCGACGGTCTTCCGGGCTTCTCGGTCCCTGATGCGCAGGGCAAGATCGTCGGTATCGACGCCGATGTGTGCCGCGCCGTGGCCGCCGCCGTGTTCGGCGACGCGACCAAGGTCAAGTTCAGCCAGCTCAACGCCAAGGAACGCTTCACCGCCCTGCAGTCGGGCGAGGTCGACGTGCTGTCGCGCAACACCACCTGGACCAGTTCGCGCGATGCCGGCATGGGCCTGGTGTTCGCCGGTGTCACCTACTATGACGGCGTAGGTTTCCTGGTCAACAAGAAGCTGGGTGTTTCCAGCGCCAAGGAGCTGGATGGTGCGACCATCTGTATCCAGGCCGGTACCACCACCGAGCTGAACGTGTCGGACTTCTTCCGCGCCAATAACCTCAAGTACACGCCGATCACCTTCGACACCTCGGACGAAAGCGCCAAGTCGCTGGAATCGGGCCGTTGCGACGTGCTGACCTCGGACAAGTCGCAGCTGTTCGCCCAGCGCTCCAAGCTGGCCGCGCCGACCGAGTACGTGGTGCTGCCGGAGACCATCTCCAAGGAGCCACTGGGCCCGGTGGTGCGTAAAGGCGACGAGGAGTGGTTCAGCATCGTCAAATGGACTCTGTTCGCCATGCTCAACGCCGAAGAGGCGGGCATCACCTCGAAGAATGTCGAGGCCGAAGCCAAGGCCACCAAAAACCCGGACGTCGCCCGCCTGCTGGGCGCGGACGGTGAGTACGGCAAGGACCTCAAGCTGCCCAAAGACTGGGTAGTGCAAATCGTGAAGCAAGTCGGCAACTACGGCGAAGTGTTCGAGAAGAACCTGGGCCAGAGCACCGACCTGAAGATCGACCGTGGCATGAACGCCCTGTGGAACAACGGCGGCATCCAGTACGCGCCACCTGTGCGCTGATGGCTGCACCCTGCGGCGGCATCCCGCCGCCGCAGGCTGTTCGAATCCCTACTGTCCGGGGCACTTCATGCAAAATCAAATCGGCGCACCCAAGGGCTTGTCCCTTAACGATCCGCGTGTGCGCGCGTGGCTGTTCCAGATCCTCACGATCGTTCTCGTGGTCGGCCTGGGCTGGTACCTGTTCCACAACACGCAAACCAACCTGCAACACCGGGGGATTACCTCGGGCTTCGACTTTCTCGACCGCAGTGCCGGCTTCGGCATCGCCCAGCACCTGATCCCGTATGTCGAATCCGACAGCTATGCGCGGGTGTTCGTCATCGGCCTGCTCAATACCCTGCTGGTGACCTTCATCGGTGTCATTCTGGCGACGATCCTGGGGTTCATCATCGGTGTGGCGCGGTTGTCGCCTAACTGGATGATCAACAAGCTGGCGACCGTGTATGTCGAAACCTTCCGCAACATCCCGCCGTTGTTGCAGATCCTGTTCTGGTACTTCGCCGTGTTTCTGACCCTGCCGGGACCGCGGGGCAGCATCAACATCGACGACACCTTCTTTATCAGCAACCGTGGCCTGAACATGCCCGGCGCTTCGATGGCCGACGGCTTCTGGCCGTTCGTTGTTGCCTTGGCCGTGGCGGTGGTGGCGATCGTGGCGATGGTGCGTTACGCCAACAAGCGCTTCGACGAGACCGGCGTGCCGTTTCACAAGTTCTGGGTGGGGCTGGCGTTGTTCGTCGCCATTCCGGGTTTGAGCGTGCTGCTGTTCGGTAGCCCGGTGACCTGGGAAGTGCCGCAACTGAAAGGCTTCAACTTCGTCGGTGGCTGGGTATTGATCCCCGAGCTGCTGGCGCTGACCCTGGCCCTGACGATCTATACGGCCGCCTTCATTGCCGAAATCGTGCGTTCAGGCATCCGTTCGGTCAGCCACGGCCAGACCGAAGCCGCACGCTCGCTGGGCCTGCGCGAGGGGCCGACCCTGCGCAAGGTGATCATCCCCCAGGCACTGCGGGTGATCATTCCGCCGCTGACCAGCCAATACCTGAACCTGGCGAAAAACTCGTCGCTGGCGGCCGGTATCGGCTATCCAGAGATGGTCTCGCTGTTTGCCGGTACCGTGCTCAACCAGACCGGCCAGGCCATCGAGGTGATTGCGATCACCATGAGTGTCTATCTCGCCATCAGCATCAGCATTTCGCTGCTGATGAACTGGTACAACAAGCGCATTGCGCTGATCGAGCGGTGAGGATACGCCTGTGAATGCCCATGTTTTCAAACCCGACATGCCGCCACCGGTGAAAACCGTCGGCGTGCTCGCATGGATGCGTGCCAATCTGTTTTCCAGCTGGCTCAACACGCTGCTGACCCTGTTTGCCATCTACCTGGTGTGGTTGATCGTGCCGCCGCTCATCCAGTGGGCGTTGATCGACGCCAACTGGGTCGGCACCACCCGCGCCGACTGCACCAAGGAAGGCGCCTGCTGGGTGTTCGTGCAGCAGCGCTTCGGCCAGTTCATGTACGGCTATTACCCGTTGGAGTTGCGCTGGCGCGTGGACCTGACCGTGTGGCTTGCCGTGCTCGGCGCTGCGCCGCTGTTCATCAAGCGTTTCCCGCGCAAGGCCTTCTATGGCCTGGGGTTCCTGGTGCTGTACCCGATCCTGGCCTACACCCTGCTGCATGGCGGCCTGCTTGGCCTGGAAACCGTGGCCACCAGCCAGTGGGGTGGGCTGATGCTGACCCTGGTGATCGCCACCGTGGGTATCGTTGGCGCCTTGCCGCTGGGGATCCTGCTGGCCCTGGGGCGGCGTTCGCGCATGCCGGCCGTTAAGGTGGTGTGCGTGACTTTCATCGAGTTCTGGCGCGGCGTGCCGTTGATCACCGTGCTGTTCATGTCGTCGGTGATGCTGCCGTTGTTCCTGCCTGAAGGCATGAGCTTCGACAAGCTGCTGCGGGCGATGATCGGCGTGATCCTGTTCCAGTCGGCGTACATCGCCGAAGTGGTACGCGGGGGCCTGCAAGCCATTCCCAAGGGCCAGTACGAAGCCGCTGCGGCCATGGGCCTGGGCTACTGGCGCGCGATGGGCCTGGTGATTCTGCCGCAGGCGCTCAAGCTGGTTATTCCCGGCATCGTCAATACCTTCATTGCCCTGTTCAAGGACACAAGCCTGGTGATCATCATCGGCCTGTTCGACCTGCTGAACAGCGTCAAGCAAGCCGCCGCCGACCCGGCCTGGCTGGGCATGGCCACCGAGGGCTATGTGTTCGCCGCCCTGGTGTTCTGGATTTTCTGTTTCGGTATGTCCCGCTACTCCATGCACCTGGAGCGCAAGCTGGACACTGGCCACAAGCGTTAGGAGTTTCGAAATGAGTGAAGCGATCAAGCAGCCTGCCGGCCCCGAAGGCATCATCCAGATGCAGGGTGTGAACAAGTGGTATGGCCAGTTCCATGTGCTCAAGGACATCAACCTGAACGTGCGCCAGGGCGAGCGAATCGTACTGTGCGGGCCGTCCGGTTCGGGCAAGTCCACCACCATCCGTTGCCTCAACCGCCTGGAAGAACACCAGCAGGGGCGCATCGTGGTGGATGGTGTGGAGCTGACCAACGACCTCAAGCAGATCGAGGCCATCCGCCGCGAGGTGGGCATGGTGTTCCAGCACTTCAACCTGTTCCCACACCTGAGCATTCTGGAAAACTGCACCCTGGCACCGATGTGGGTGCGCAAGATGCCCCGGCGCAAGGCCGAAGAAATTGCCATGCATTATCTGGAGCGCGTGCGTATTCCGGAGCAGGCGCACAAGTACCCGGGGCAGTTGTCCGGTGGCCAGCAGCAGCGTGTGGCGATTGCCCGTGCACTGTGCATGAAGCCGAAGATCATGCTGTTCGACGAACCGACCTCGGCGCTGGACCCGGAAATGGTCAAGGAAGTGCTCGATACCATGGTGGGCTTGGCCGAGGATGGCATGACCATGCTCTGTGTAACCCACGAAATGGGCTTCGCCCGCACCGTGGCGAACCGGGTGATCTTCATGGACAAGGGGGAGATCGTGGAGCAGGCGGCGCCGGATGACTTCTTCGACCGGCCGCGCAGTGACCGGACCAAGTTGTTCCTCAGCCAGATCCTGCACTGATGCAAATGGGGCCGCTAAGCGGCCCCATTTTTTACTTCTCTTCTTGTGTGGCTGCTGGAGCAGGTGGTGGCCGCAGCCCCACCTCGGCAATCAGCTTCAACTGCTGCCCGTTGCGCATCACCTCGATGGTGATCTTCTCGTTGGGCTTGATCCGTGCCACCTGGTTCATCGACTTGCGCCCGTCACCGGCCGGTTCCCCGTTGATGCTCAGAATCACGTCACCCAGTTGCAGCCCGGCCTTGGCCGCCGGCCCTTCGCGGAAGATGCCCGCCACCACGATACCCGGGCGGTCCTTCATGCCGAACGACTCGGCCAGCTCCTGGCTCAGCGGCTGCACTTCGATGCCCAGCCAGCCACGGATCACCTGGCCATGCTCGACGATCGACTTCATCACCTCCAGCGCCAGTTTCACCGGAATGGCGAAGCCGATGCCCTGCGAACCGCCCGACTTGGAGAAGATCGCGGTATTGATACCGACCAGGTTGCCATTGGCATCGACCAAGGCGCCGCCCGAGTTACCCGGGTTGATGGCGGCGTCGGTCTGGATGAAGTCTTCGTAGTTGTTCAGGCCCAGCTGGTTACGGCCGGTGGCGCTGATGATACCCATGGTGACGGTCTGGCCGACGCCGAACGGGTTGCCGATGGCCAGCGACACGTCGCCGATGTGAATGGTGTCGGAACGGCCGATGGTGATCGCCGGCAGGTTCTTCAGGTCGATCTTCAGCACTGCCAAGTCGGTTTCCGGGTCGCTGCCGATCACCCGGGCCAGGGTTTCGCGGCCATCCTTCAACGCCACGACGATCTGGTCGGCCCCGCTGGTGACATGGTTATTGGTCAGCAGGTAGCCCTCGGGGCTCATGATCACTGCCGAGCCCAGGCTCGACTCCCAGCGGCGCTGCTTGGGCAGGTTGTCGCCGAAGAAGCGGCGGAACTGTGGGTCTTCGAACAATGGGTGGGCGCTTTTGTTCACCACTTTGGTGGTGTACAGGTTGACCACCGCAGGCGCGGCCAGCGTCACCGCGTCGGCGTAAGACACCGGGCCCTGCATGATGCGGGTGGTTTGTGGCGCCTGTTGCAGGTTGACGTCCTGGCTGGGCAGGCCGACCCATTCCGGGAAGCGCTGGATGATCAGCATGGCGATCAGCACGCCGGTGAGCAGGGGCCAGCCAAAGTAACGAAACGCCTTGAACATGAACGAATCCTGGAAAGAGCAGGGGCCATTGGCCGCGCAGTGGGGCATGAGCGCGCGCGATCATACACCGGTTCCCCCAGTGCCGGCGACGGCCCATAATGGCCGGCATTATACGGGCGTTGCGCCCGAGAAAAGCGCAGTTTTCGAGGAGATTTTCATGGCCGTCGCTCTCAACACCCTGGTCGAGGAAGCCGAACGCTACCTGGGCAGCGCGAAGATCCAGGATTATTGCCCCAATGGCCTGCAGGTCGAAGGCCGGCCGCAGGTCAGCCGCATCGTCAGCGGTGTTACCGCCAGCCAGGCGTTGCTGGATGCCGCAGTCGAGGCCGAGGCCGACCTGGTACTGGTGCACCATGGTTACTTCTGGAAGGGTGAGAACCCGTGCATCACAGGCATTCGTCAGCGTCGGCTGAAGACCCTGCTGAACAACGATATCAGCCTGCTGGCGTTTCACCTGCCGCTGGATGTGCACCCGGACGTGGGCAACAACGTGCAGCTGGCACGGCAACTGGACATCACCGTCGAAGGGCCGCTGGACCCGGAAAGCCCCAAGGTGGTGGGACTGGTCGGCTCGCTGGTCGAACCGATGACGGCCCGCGACTTTGCCCGGCGCGTGCAGGAAGTGCTGGGACGTGAGCCGTTGCTGGTGGAGGGAGACGAGATGATCCGCCGGGTCGGCTGGTGCACCGGTGGCGGGCAGGGTTACATCGATACGGCGATTGCGGCCGGAGTGGACTTGTACCTTACCGGAGAGGCATCCGAGCAGACCTACCACAGTGCACGGGAGAATGGCGTCAGCTTCATCGCGGCCGGGCACCATGCCACCGAGCGATATGGGGTGCAGGCGTTGGGTGATTACCTGGCGCGGCGGTTTGCCGTGGAGCATCTGTTTATCGATTGCCCGAACCCCATCTGAGATCGGCGTCGCCTGTTTCGCGGGCATGCCCGCGAAGGGCCGCAGGGCGGCCCCGTTTCAGCCCAAACCCCCAGTCATATCGTTAGACCTTTTCGATCTAGCCCGCCTCCTAAATAGAAGCACCCGCTGTGATAAAGTGGCTCGCTCGAACACGGCCCGCAGGCCGTCCATAAGATCGTTTTTCGTGAGTAGCCATGGTCGACAAACTGACGCACTTGAAACAGCTGGAGGCGGAGAGCATCCACATTATCCGCGAGGTGGCCGCCGAGTTCGATAACCCGGTGATGCTGTACTCGATCGGCAAGGATTCCGCCGTGATGCTGCACCTGGCGCGCAAGGCCTTCTTCCCGGGTAAGCTGCCGTTCCCGGTGATGCACGTCGACACCCAGTGGAAATTCCAGGAGATGTACAGCTTCCGCGACAAGATGGTCGAGGAAATGGGCCTGGAACTGATCACCCACGTCAACCCCGAGGGTGTGGCGCAGGGCATCAACCCGTTCACCCATGGCAGCTCCAAGCACACCGACATCATGAAAACCCAGGGCCTGAAGCAGGCACTGGACAAGCATGGTTTCGATGCCGCCTTCGGTGGCGCGCGCCGCGACGAAGAGAAGTCGCGGGCCAAGGAGCGTGTGTATTCGTTCCGGGACAGCAAGCACCGCTGGGACCCGAAAAACCAGCGCCCCGAGCTGTGGAACGTCTACAACGGCAAGGTCAACAAGGGCGAGTCGATCCGCGTCTTCCCGCTGTCGAACTGGACCGAGCTGGACATCTGGCAGTACATCTACCTCGAAGGCATCCCGATCGTGCCGCTGTACTTCGCCGCTGAGCGCGAAGTGATCGAGAAGAACGGCACCCTGATCATGATCGACGACGAGCGCATCCTCGAGCATCTCACCGATGAAGAGAAAGCGCGCATCGTCAAGAAGAAGGTGCGTTTCCGTACCCTCGGTTGCTACCCGTTGACGGGGGCTGTCGAGTCGGAAGCCGAAACGCTCACCGACATCATTCAGGAAATGCTCCTGACGCGCACTTCCGAGCGCCAGGGCCGAGTCATCGACCACGATGGCGCCGGTTCCATGGAAGACAAAAAACGTCAGGGCTACTTCTAATTTTCAGGGTTACTCCATGTCGCACCAATCCGATTTGATCAGCGAAGATATCCTCGCTTATCTGGCTCAGCACGAGCGCAAAGAACTGCTGCGTTTCCTCACCTGCGGTAACGTGGATGACGGCAAGAGCACCCTGATCGGGCGCCTGCTGCACGACTCGAAGATGATCTACGAGGACCACCTCGAAGCCATCACCCGTGATTCGAAGAAAGTCGGCACCACCGGCGAAGAAGTCGACCTGGCACTGCTGGTAGATGGCCTGCAGGCCGAGCGCGAGCAGGGCATCACCATCGATGTCGCCTACCGCTACTTCTCCACCGCCAAGCGCAAGTTCATCATTGCCGACACCCCGGGCCACGAGCAGTACACCCGCAACATGGCCACCGGTGCGTCCACCTGCGACCTGGCGATCATCCTGGTCGATGCCCGCTACGGCGTGCAGACCCAGACCCGCCGCCACAGCTACATCGCTTCGTTGCTGGGCATCAAGCACATCGTGGTCGCGGTCAACAAGATGGACCTCAAAGGCTTCGATCAGGACGTCTTCGAGTCGATCAAGGCGGATTACCTGAAGTTTGCCGACGCCATCAACCTGACCCCAAGCAGCCTGCACTTCGTGCCGATGTCGGCGCTCAAGGGCGATAACGTGGTCAACCACAGCGAGCGTTCGCCGTGGTACGCCGGCCCGACGCTGATGGAAATCCTCGAAACCGTCGAAGTGTCGGCCGACCGCAACTTCACCGACCTGCGCTTCCCGGTGCAGTACGTGAACCGCCCGAACCTGAACTTCCGCGGCTTCGCCGGCACCATCGCCAGCGGCGTGGTACACAAGGGCGACGAAATCGTCGTGCTGCCGTCGGGCAAGAGCAGCCGCGTCAAGTCCATCGTCACCTATGAGGGTGAACTGGAAAACGCAGGCCCAGGCCAGGCCGTGACCCTGACCATGGAAGACGAGATCGACATCTCCCGTGGTGACCTGCTGGTACACGCCGACAACGTACCGCCGGTGACCGACCAGTTCGACGCCATGCTGGTGTGGATGGCCGAAGAGCCGATGCTGCCGGGCAAGAAGTACGACATCAAGCGCGCCACCAGCTACGTGCCGGGCTCGGTTGCCAGCATCACCCACAAGGTTGACGTGAATACCTTGGAGCAGGGCGCTGCCAGCGCACTGCAACTGAACGAGATCGGCCGCGTGAAGGTTGCCCTGGACGCTTCGATCGCGCTGGACGGTTACGACAGCAACCGCACCACCGGTGCGTTCATCGTCATCGACCGCCTGACCAACGGCACCGTCGGCGCCGGCATGATCATCGCCCCGCCAGTACTGCCGCACGGCAGCACCGGCCAGCATGGCAAGCAGGCTCACGTGTCCACCGAGGAGCGTGCACTGCGCTTTGGTCAGCAGCCAGCCACCGTGCTGTTCAGCGGCCTGTCCGGCGCTGGCAAGAGCACCCTGGCGTATGCCGTGGAGCGCAAGCTGTTCGATATGGGCCGTGCGGTGTACGTGCTCGACGGCCAGAACCTGCGCCACGACCTGAACAAGGGCCTGCCACAGGACCGTGCCGGGCGCACCGAGAACTGGCGCCGCGCCGCCCATGTGGCGCGCCAGTTCAACGAAGCCGGCTTGCTGACCCTGGCTGCGTTCGTGGCCCCGGATGCCGAAGGCCGCGAGCAGGCCAAGGCGCTGATCGGCAAAGACCGACTGGTGACTGTGTACGTTCAGGCATCGCCGCTGGCCTGCCGTGAGCGTGACCCACAAGGCCTGTACGCTGCCGGTGGCGACAACATCCCGGGCGAAAGCTTCCCGTTCGATGTGCCGCTGGATGCGGATCTGGTGATCGACACCCAGTCCACCAGCGTGGATGAAGGCGTGAAGCTGGTGCTGGACGTGCTGCGCCAGCGTGGCGCGATCTAAGCGCTGGCCTGCAATTAAAAACCCGCTTCGGCGGGTTTTTTTATTGTCTGGTTCCGGCTCCCACAGGTTCTCTGCTTGATCATTAACCAATGTTCAGATGTAGGAGCCACTTAGATGTGTTTCTCCGACACAGGTATCACCCGTCTTTCCTTCACCGCCTTGTAGGAAAAACTCGAATAGATCTCCTTCACCCCCGGCAACCGCTGCAGCACTTCCCGAGTGAATTCCCCGAACGACTCCAGGTCCCTTGCCAGGATCTCCAGCAAAAAGTCATAGCGCCCGGAGATGTTATGGCAGGCCACGATCTCAGGGATTTCCATCAGCCGCTGCTCGAACGCCAGTGCCATGTCCTTGGTGTGCGAGTCCATCATGATGCTGACGAACGCGGTCACGCCAAACCCTAGCGACTTGGGCGAGAGAATGGCCTGGTAGCCAGTGATGTAGCCGTTGTCTTCCAGCAGCTTGACCCGTCGCCAGCAGGGTGAGGTGGTGAGCGCCACCTGGTCGGCGAGTTCGGCGACGGTAAGGCGGGCGTTGTCTTGCAGGGCCGCGAGCAGGGCGCGGTCGGTGCGGTCGAGGCTTGAAGGCATGTTTTGCCCTCCTGGTCCGTTGATTATTGTTTTTGTTCCAACAAGCACGCAGATGGGTGGGCTATTTTGGAAAAAATCGGGCAGCTCGGTGGCATAAGCTTATAACAAACCACAAGAGGCTGTTGCCATGCGCGACTCCCATAACAACACCGGTTTTTCCACGCGGGCCATTCACCATGGCTACGACCCGCTTTCCCACGGTGGCGCGCTGGTGCCGCCGGTGTACCAGACCGCCACCTATGCCTTCCCCACTGTTGAATACGGCGCTGCGTGCTTTGCTGGGGAGGAGGCGGGGCATTTCTACAGCCGCATCTCCAACCCCACCCTGGCACTGCTGGAACAACGCATGGCTTCACTGGAGGGCGGTGAGGCGGGGTTGGCGTTGGCGTCGGGTATGGGCGCTATTACCTCGACCATCTGGACCCTGTTGCGGCCGGGTGATGAACTGATTGTCGGGCGCACCTTGTATGGCTGCACCTTCGCTTTTCTGCACCACGGTATTGGTGAGTTCGGGGTGAAGGTCCGCCATGTCGACCTGAACGATGCCAAGGCATTGAAAGCGGCGATCAACAGTAAAACACGGATGATCTACTTTGAAACGCCGGCTAACCCCAACATGCAACTGGTGGACATCGCGGCGGTTGCCCAGGCCGTGCAGGGGCATGATGTGCATGTCGTGGTGGATAACACCTACTGCACGCCTTACTTGCAGCGGCCACTTGAGCTGGGGGCGGACCTGGTGGTGCATTCGGCAACCAAGTACCTCAGTGGCCATGGCGACATCACCGCCGGCCTGGTAGTGGGGCGCAAGGCGCTGGTCGACCGTATTCGCCTGGAAGGGCTGAAAGACATGACCGGGGCGGTAATGTCGCCACATGATGCGGCGTTGCTGATGCGCGGGATCAAGACCCTGGCTCTGCGCATGGACCGGCATTGCAGCAATGCCCGGCAGGTGGCCGAGTTTCTGGCCCGGCAGCCGCAGGTGGAGCTGATTCATTACCCCGGTTTGCCGTCGTTCGCCCAGTACGAACTGGCGCAACGGCAGATGCGTTTGCCGGGCGGCATGATCGCTTTCGAGCTCAAGGGCGGTATCGAGGCGGGGCGGCGCTTCATGAATGCGCTACAGCTGTTTGCTCGGGCGGTGAGCCTGGGGGATGCCGAGTCGTTGGCACAGCACCCGGCGAGCATGACGCACTCCAGTTACACGCCGCAAGAGCGGGCACATCACGGGATATCGGAGGGGCTGGTGAGGTTGTCGGTGGGTCTGGAGGATGTGGAGGATCTATTGGCGGATGTCGAGCAGGCATTGCAGGCTTGCAAATAGGTAAACCGAAAAAGGCCTCTTGCGAGGCCTTTTTCATGTTCAGCGGATTAACGCTTGAGCCCGTAGCTCTCATCCAGCATGCCCGGCGAGTTGGGCGCTTTCGGTGCATAGTCGCGTGGCACTTCGGCGGTGTCTTTCGGCGGGGTCAGGCGGTCACGTGGGCCTTGCGGCGCTTCGGAGTGCAGTGCAGCCAGCAGGCGTTGGCGAGTGACTTCATCCAGGGCCAGGCTGTTGGCGCCTTCGGCCAGGTGATCCTGCACGTCCTGGTAGCTTTGGGTCAGTTTCTTGACCAGCACGGCGGTGCTGTTGAAGTGGGTGACCACTTCGTTCTGGTAGCTGTCGAAACGCTTCTGGATGTCATCCAGCTGACGCTGTGTGCTGCTGGGCGCGGCATTGGGCAGCAGGCGGGCCACGACGAAACCGACGACCACGCCAATGACCAGGGCCAGGGTTGGCAACAACCAAACAAGGAGCGAGAGTTCCACGAGTCCTTCCTCTATAAACGGCTTTGCTTTACGTTAACGGCTCAGACCTGCGCTGTATACCGCGAGCGATCGCAAATCAGAACAGAATTCCTCACCTAGACGAATCGACCCCTCCCGAGGTCACGGAGTAGTGCCTTGCTTGTCCGCGAAACCCCCTTGTTCATCGATGGCCCCAGCGGCCAGCTGGAAGCCTTGTACCTTGATGTGGCCGATGCCCGTGGCGCGGTGCTGATCTGCCACCCCAACCCGGTCCAGGGCGGCACCATGCTCAACAAGGTGGTCTCGACCCTGCAACGCACCGCCCGCGATGCCGGTTACGTCACCCTGCGTTTCAATTACCGTGGCGTTGGCCAAAGCGCCGGCAGCCATGACATGGGCGCAGGCGAAGTGGCCGATGCCGACGCTGCCGCAGCCTGGCTGCGGGCCAGACATCCTGAACTGCCGCTGGTGCTGATGGGCTTCTCGTTCGGCGGCTTCGTCGCCACCAGCCTGGCCGGCCGCCTGGAGGCTGCAGGCACCGAGTTGCAGCACCTGTTCATGATCGCCCCGGCAGTCATGCGCCTGACGGCGGAATTCCCGCTGCCACAGCGCTGCCCGATCACCGTGGTGCAACCGGATGCCGACGAAGTCGTTGCGCCGCAGCTGGTTTACGAATGGTCTGACAGCCTGTCGCGCCCCCATGAGCTGCTGAAAGTGGCAGAATGCGGACACTTCTTCCATGGCAAGCTGACCGATCTGAAGGATCTGCTGCTGCCGCGCCTTTCGAACTGAGCCAAGCCTGAATAAGCGAACACCCATGACCACGCGCATCCTTACCGGTATCACCACCACCGGCACACCGCACCTGGGCAACTACGCCGGCGCCATCCGCCCGGCGATCCGTGCCAGCCAGCAGCCCGGTGTCGACTCGTTCTACTTCCTGGCCGACTACCACGCCCTGATCAAGTGCGACGACCCGCTGCGCATCCAGCGTTCGCGCCTGGAAATCGCCGCGACCTGGCTGGCCGGTGGCCTGGACCCGGACAAAGTGACCTTCTACCGCCAGTCCGACATCCCGGAAATCCCCGAGCTGACCTGGCTGTTGACCTGCGTTGCTGCTAAAGGCCTGCTGAACCGTGCCCATGCCTACAAGGCCTCGGTGGACAAGAACGTCGAGGCCGGCGAAGACCCGGACGCTGGCGTGACCATGGGCCTGTTCAGCTACCCGGTGCTGATGGCTGCCGACATCCTGATGTTCAACGCCAACAAGGTGCCGGTCGGCCGCGACCAGATCCAGCACGTGGAAATGGCCCGTGACATCGGCCAGCGCTTCAACCACCTGTTCGGCCAGGGCAAGGACTTCTTCGCCCTGCCGGAGGCGGTGATCGAGGAAAGCGTGGCGACCCTGCCAGGCCTGGACGGGCGCAAGATGTCCAAGAGCTATGACAACACCATCCCGTTGTTCACCAGCGCCAAGGACATGAAAGACGCCATCTCGCGCATCGTCACCGACTCGCGCGCCCCAGGCGAAGCGAAAGACCCGGACAATTCGCACCTGTTCACCCTGTTCCAGGCCTTCTCGACGCCTGAACAATGTGCCGGGTTCCGCGAAGAGCTGTTGCAGGGCCTGGGCTGGGGTGATGCCAAGCAACGCCTGTTCCAGCTGCTGGACGGTCAGTTGGCCGAAAAGCGTGAGTACTACCACCAGTTGATCGCCCGGCCGGCGGAGCTGGAAGACATCCTGCTGGCCGGCGCCGCCAAGGCCCGCAAGATCGCCACGCCATTCCTCGAGCAACTGCGCGAGTCTGTAGGCCTGCGTTCGTTCCGCAGTGGCGTCCAGGTCAATACCGAAGTGAAGAAGAAAGCCGCCAAGAGCGCGCGTTTCGTCAGCTTCCGCGACGAAGACGGCAGCTTCCGCTTCCGCCTGCTGGCCGCTGATGGCGAGCAACTGCTGCTGTCGCGCAGCTTTGCCGATGGCAAGAGTGCCGGCGCCGTCAGCAAGCAGTTGCAGCAGGGTGGCGAGGCGGATGTGCGCGTCGACGGCCTGGGCTTCGGCCTGTGGCTGAACGGCGAGCAGGTGGCTGACGGGCCGCAGTTCGACAGCGCCGAAGCCCGTGATGCAGCTATTCAAAGCCTGCGTGATGCCCTGGCACCCCAGCAGGACTGAGGATGTTTATCTGTGGGAGCGGGCAAGCCCGCGAAGCAGGCACCGCGGTGCGTGGCACCGGCTTCGCCGGTGTTCGCGGGCGCGCCCGCTCCCACAGGATTCCACTCGGACTGAGGCATATTGACGCAAGTCTCATTGCCATTAAGCGGGCCTGTCGCTACAGTGACGGCCCGTTTTTTGTTGCCTCGCTAACGAATCATGACTCCCTTAGAACGCTATCAAGCAGATCTGAAACGTCCCGACTTCTTCCATGACGCGGCGCAGGAAACTGCGGTGCGTCACCTGCAGCGCCTGTACGACGACCTGGTGCACGCGCAGAACAACAAGCCGGGCGTGTTCGGCAAGCTGTTCGGCAAGAAGGAGCAGACCCCGGTCAAGGGCCTGTACTTCTGGGGTGGGGTAGGGCGAGGCAAGACCTACCTGGTCGATACCTTCTACGAAGCGCTGCCGTTCAAGCAGAAGATGCGTACGCACTTCCACCGCTTCATGAAGCGTGTGCACGAGGAAATGAAAACCCTCAAGGGCGAGAAGAACCCGCTGACCATCATTGCCAAGCGCTTCAGCGAAGAAGCCAAGGTAATCTGCTTCGACGAATTCTTCGTGTCGGACATTACCGATGCCATGATTCTCGGCACCTTGATGGAGGAGCTGTTCAAGAACGGCGTGTCGCTGGTGGCTACCTCCAACATCGTGCCGGACGGCCTGTACAAGGACGGCCTGCAACGTGCGCGCTTCCTGCCGGCCATCGCCATGATCAAGCAGTACACCGACGTGGTGAACGTCGACAGCGGCGTCGACTACCGCCTGCGTCACCTGGAGCAGGCCGAGCTGTTCCACTTCCCGCTCAACGATGCGGCGCATCAGAGCATGCGCGCCAGCTTCAAGGCGCTGACCCCTGAGTGCACCCAGGCGGTCGAGAATGACGTGCTGATGATCGAGAACCGCCCGATCAATGCGCTGCGTACTTGCGATGACGTTGCCTGGTTCGACTTCCGCGCCCTGTGCGACGGGCCGCGTAGCCAGAACGACTACATCGAGCTGGGCAAGATTTTCCATGCGGTGCTGCTGAGCAACGTGGAGCAGATGGGCGTGACCACCGACGACATCGCCCGCCGTTTCATCAACATGGTGGACGAGTTCTACGACCGTAACGTCAAGTTGATCATTTCGGCTGAGGTGGAGCTGAAGGATCTGTATACCGGTGGGCGTCTGAGCTTCGAGTTCCAGCGCACCCTGAGCCGGTTGCTGGAGATGCAGTCGCACGAATTCCTGTCGCGCGCACACAAGCCCTAAAGGCAGCGGCAAGCTACAAGCTTCAAGCGGCAAGAAAAAAGCCAGAGCAAACCGCATGTTGCTCTGGCTTTTTTCTTGCCGCTTGAAGCTTGTAGCTTGCCGCTCAGGAAGCCTTTCAGGCTTCCTGCATGAACTGTTGCCGATACTGGTTCGGCGACAACTCGGTGTGCTGACGGAACAGCCGCGCAAAGAAACTGGCATCGTCATAACCGACCTCATAGCTGATGGTCTTGATGCTCTTGCGCGTACTCGACAGCAACCCCTTGGCTGTTTCGATCCGTAGCCGTTGCAGGTAGTGCAGCGGCTTGTCGCCCGTCGCGCCCTGGAAGCGGCGCATGAAGTTGCGGATGCTCATGCCGTGGTTGCGGGCCACATCCTCGAAGCGGAACTTGTCGGCGAAGTGCTCTTCCAGCCAGTGCTGGATCTGCAGGATGATCAGGTCCTGGTGCAGCTTCTGCCCGCCAAAGCCCATACGCCCCGGGGTGTAGTTGCGCTGGACTTCGTAGAGGATGTCGCGGGCCACGGCGCGGGCCACGTTGGCGCCGCAGAAGCGTTCGATCAGGTAGATGTACAGGTCGCAGGCCGAGGTAGCGCCGCCCGCGCAATAGATATTGTCGGCGTCGGTCAGGTGCTTGTCCTGGTTCAGCCGGATCTTCGGAAAGCGCTCGGCAAAGCTGTTGAAGAAGCGCCAGTAGGTCGTCGCCTCCTTGCCATCGAGCAGGCCGGACTCGGCCAGCCAGAACACGCCACTGGCCTCGGCGCACAGCACCGCGCCGCGCGCATGCTGGTCACGCAGCCACGGTAGCACCTGTGGGTAGCGCTGCAGCAGGTTGTCGAAGTCGTCCCAATAGGCCGGGAGGATGATCACATCGGCATCGTCCAGGCCACCGTCGACCGGTAACTGCACATTGCTGAAACTGTCCACAGGCTGGCCGTCGGGGCTCACCAGGCGGATTTCGAACATGGGCTGCAGGCCCAGGCCCAGCTGCTTGCTGTAGCGCAGGCTGGCGAGGTGGAAGAAATCCTTGGCTTGCATCAAGGTCGAAGCGAACACCTTGTCAATGGCCAGGATGCTGACGCGCCGCAGCGACGCGGAGGGTTGGGTAAACATCATTGTCATTGTTCTTATAGGGTAGAGTGGTCAATCACCGGCTGGATCGTCTTATGTTTTTTGCCCAGCTGCAAGCTTCGAGCTACAAGCTGCAAGAAAAAAGCAGGTCGGTACTCGCCCGCTCTGTCTTGCAACTTGAAGCTTGCCGCTTGTGGCTTTGATCAAGGGGCAGGGTTGGGCTGCTCCTGGTGAATCGCCTCGATCCCTACCAGCAGCTCGTCGCTCAGGCTCAGCTCAATGCTGGCCAGGTTGCTCTCCAGTTGCTCGAGGCTGGTCGCGCCAATGATGTTGCTGGTCACGAAAGGCTGCCGGGTCACGAATGCCAGGGCCATCTGCGCCGGGTCCAGGCCATGCTCGCGGGCCAGTTGCACGTAGCGGCTGCAGGCCGCCACGGTCTGCGGGTTGGAGTAGCGGGCAAAGCGGCTGAAGAGGGTCAGGCGGGCATTTTCCGGCCGTGCACCGTTCTCGTACTTGCCCGAGAGCATGCCGAACGCCAGCGGCGAGTAGGCCAGCAGGCCGCACTGCTCACGGATGGCCACTTCCGCCAGGCCTACCTCGAAACTGCGGTTGAGCAGGTTGTAGGGGTTCTGGATCGATACCGCCCGCGGCCAGCCACGGCTCTCGGCCAGTTGCAGAAACTTCATGGTGCCCCACGGCGTTTCGTTGGACAGGCCGACGTGACGGATCTTGCCCGCACGCACCTGTTCGTCGAGTACTTCGAGGGTTTCTTCCAGCGGGGTGAAGTGGTCCTGTGGCAGGTGCTGGTAGCCCAGCTTGCCGAAGAAGTTGGTGCTGCGCTCCGGCCAGTGCAACTGGTACAAGTCGATGCGGTCGGTCTGCAGGCGCTTCAGGCTCTCGTCCAGTGCCGCGACGATGTGCTGACGGTTGTGTTTGAGCTGGCCGTCGCGAATGTGGCTGATGCCGTTGCCGGGGCCTGCGACCTTGCTGGCCAGTACCCAGTCGTCACGGTCGCCATGTTCACGGAACCAGTTGCCGATGATGCGCTCGGTGGCCGCGTAGGTTTCGGGGCGGGGCGGTACCGGGTACATCTCGGCGGTGTCGATGAAGTTGATCCCGGCGGCCTTGGCCCGGGCGATCTGTTCGAAGGCTTCGGCCTGAACGTTCTGTTCGCCCCAGGTCATGGTGCCCAGGCACAGGGCGCTGACGTTGAGGTCGGTACGGCCGAGCTGGCGGTATTCCATCAGGTAGACACTCCTTGGCAAAGAAGCCCATCAAAGCAGGTTGAAATTTTTCGCGCAATCTGGATAATTCGGCCCCTCTCCGTGTGGCGGAAGTGATGCACCACCACGCAGGAAGAACCCCGTCGAACATTGGCGTGCCCGACCCGAGCCCCCAAAAGCGTCAGCGTTCGGCTGCGCGTTTGCCCTTGGCAAGCTGTGCACTATCCAGTAAGATTCGCCGTCTATTTTTCGCTGGGCGGCCTCTGAGGCTTTAGAGAATGAAAACTTTTACTGCTAAACCGGAAACAGTAAAGCGCGAGTGGTTCGTAGTTGACGCCGCTGGCCAGACCCTGGGTCGTCTGGCTACCGAAATCGCTACCCGTCTGCGTGGCAAACACAAACCAGAATACACCCCTCACGTTGACACCGGTGACTACATCGTCGTTATCAACGCCGAGCAGGTTCGTGTGACTGGTGCCAAGTCTTCCGACAAAATGTACTACTCCCACTCCGGCTTCCCGGGCGGTATCAAGGAAATCAACTTCGAGAAGTTGATCGCCAAGGCCCCTGAGCGTGTTATCGAAACCGCGGTCAAAGGCATGCTGCCTAAGAATCCGCTGGGTCGCGACATGTACCGCAAGCTGAAAGTGTACGCGGGTGCTGCTCACCCACACACTGCTCAGCAGCCTCAAGAACTGAAGATCTAACGGGAAGGTTCATTATGTCGGCGACTCAAAACTACGGCACTGGCCGTCGCAAGACCGCAACCGCTCGCGTATTCCTGCGTCCGGGTACTGGTAACATTTCCATCAACAACCGTTCTCTGGACGTGTTCTTCGGTCGCGAAACCGCTCGCATGGTTGTTCGCCAGCCACTCGAGCTGACCGAAACCGTTGAGAAGTTCGACATCTACGTCACCGTTTCCGGTGGTGGTGTCAGCGGTCAGGCCGGTGCGATCCGTCACGGTATCACCCGCGCCCTGATGGAATACGACGAAACCCTGCGTGGCGCTCTGCGTCGTGCTGGCTACGTCACCCGCGATGCTCGTGAAGTCGAGCGTAAGAAAGTGGGTCTGCGTAAAGCGCGTAAGCGTCCTCAGTACTCCAAGCGTTAATACCGCTTCGGCAGTCGAGAAAAGCCCGGTTCCTTGGAACCGGGCTTTTTTTTTGGCTTGAACTAACCTGTCAGCATGTCAGTGGCCACTTGTCGCATAGACGCAGATCAAGCAAAGCGCGGGTTGTCGCCCCTTGCCGGGGTAATCACCTTGTCAGTGTGTGGATTTGTTTCTTACCATGGCGGCCAATTTTTAGTGCCATTGACACAACCTAAGTACAAGCCTGGTTCAACAGGCCAAGCAAGCTGATGGGAGAGGACTGAATGAGCAATGACGGCGTCAACGCAGGCCGGCGCCGCTTCCTCGTAGCCGCGACATCCGTGGTCGGGGCAGCGGGAGCAGTGGGGGCTGCGGTACCGTTCGTGGGGTCATGGTTTCCCAGTGCCAAGGCGAAAGCCGCGGGTGCACCGGTGAAGGTCAATATCGCCAAGGTCGAGGCCGGGCAGCAGATGGTGGCCGAGTGGCGTGGCCAGCCGGTGTTCATTGTGCGGCGAACGGAGGAAATCCTCGGTAACCTGAAAAAAATCACCGGCGACCTGTCTGATCCAGAGTCCAAGGCCTCGGTGCAGCCGGCTTACGTCGACCCTGAGGTTCGCTCGATCAAGCCGGAAATCCTCATTCTCGTCGGCCTGTGCACGCACCTGGGGTGTTCGCCCACCTTCCGCCCGGAAGTGGCGCCTGCCGATCTCGGTCCAAAGTGGGTGGGTGGCTACTTCTGCCCGTGCCACGGCTCCCACTACGACCTTGCTGGTCGCGTCTACAAGTCGCAGCCGGCACCTCTCAACCTGCCAGTGCCACCGCACTCTTACGAGTCGGACGAGATCATCGTCATCGGCGTCGACCAGGAGAACGCATGATGAGCAAGTTCATGGACTGGATTGATGCTCGCTTCCCCGCCACCAAGATGTGGGAAGACCACCTTAGCAAGTATTACGCGCCCAAGAACTTCAACTTCCTGTACTTCTTCGGCTCCCTGGCGCTGCTGGTGCTGGTCAACCAGATCGTCACCGGCGTATGGCTGACCATGAGCTTTACGCCCTCGGCGGAAGAGGCATTCGCCTCGGTCGAGTACATCATGCGTGACGTGGAATACGGCTGGATCCTGCGCTATTTGCACTCCACCGGTGCGTCGGCGTTCTTTATCGTGGTCTACCTGCACATGTTCCGTGGCCTGCTGTACGGCTCCTACCAGAAGCCGCGCGAACTGGTCTGGCTGTTCGGCATGCTGATCTACCTGGCGCTGATGGCTGAAGCCTTCATGGGCTATCTGCTGCCGTGGGGGCAGATGTCGTACTGGGGGGCCCAGGTGATCATCTCGCTGTTTGGCGCCATTCCGGTGATTGGCGACGACCTCACTCAGTGGATCCGCGGCGACTACCTGATCTCGGGTATCACCCTGAACCGCTTCTTCGCCTTGCATGTGGTCGCACTGCCCATCGTCATCCTCGGCCTGGTGGTGCTGCACATCCTTGCCCTGCACGAAGTGGGTTCGAACAACCCCGATGGCGTCGACATCAAGAAGAAAAAGGACGAAAACGGCATTCCGCTGGACGGCATTCCGTTCCACCCGTACTACACCGTCAAGGACATCGTCGGCGTGGTGGTGTTCCTGTTCGTGTTCTGCGCGGTGGTGTTCTTCTTCCCTGAAATGGGTGGCTACTTCCTGGAGAAACCGAACTTCGAGCAGGCCAACGCCTTCAAGACGCCTGAGCACATTGCGCCTGTGTGGTACTTCACACCGTTCTACGCCATTTTGCGTGCGGTGCCTGACAAGCTGATGGGCGTCATCGCCATGGGTGCGGCCATCGCCGTGCTGTTCGTACTGCCCTGGCTCGACCGAAGCCCGGTGCGTTCCATGCGTTACAAGGGCTGGATCAGCAAGGTCTTCCTGCTGGTGTTCTGCGTGGCCTTCGTCATTCTCGGCGTGCTGGGCGTACTGGCGCCGACACCTGGGCGCACCTTGCTGTCGCAGGTATGCACGGTGTTGTACTTCGCCTACTTCCTGCTGATGCCGTTCTACACAAGGCTCGAGAAGACCAAACCGGTTCCGGAAAGGGTGACTGGCTGATGAAAAAGTTGATTGCAGTATTTTTGCTGGCAGTGATGCCTGCCTTTTCCTTCGCTGCTGAACACGGCCTGGAGCTGGACAAGGTCGATATCGACCTGACCGACAAGGCCGCCATGCAGGATGGTGCGCGCACCTTTGCCAACTATTGCATGGGTTGCCACAGTGCCAAGTTCCAGCGTTACGAGCGTGTGGCCGATGACCTCGGCATCCCTCACGAACTGATGCTGGAGAAGCTGGTGTTCACCGGTGCCAAGATTGGCGACCACATGCAGATTGGCATGAAGCCCAGTGACGCCAAGACCTGGTTTGGCGCCGCGCCGCCAGACCTGACGCTGGTGGCTCGGGTGCGCGGTACCGACTGGCTGTACACCTACCTGCGTAGCTTCTATGAGGACCCGTCGCGGCCTTACGGGGTGAACAACAAGGTGTTCCCGAACGTCGGCATGCCCAACGTGCTGGTCGGCCTGCAAGGCAATCAGGTGGTCGGTTGCAAGCAGGTGCAGACCGTGACCGATGGCAAGAAGCAGTTCGACCCATTGACCGGTAGCCCGATCACCCATGAAGCCTGCGACCAGCTGACCATTACGCCGAAATCCGGTACCCTGACGACCGAGCAGTTCGACGAGAAGGTCAAGAACCTGGTGACCTTCCTGGCCTATTCGGCCAACCCGGTCAAACTGGAAAGCCAGCGCATCGGTACCTATGTGTTGCTGTACCTGGCTTTCTTCTTCGTATTCGCCTACTTGCTCAAGCGTGAATACTGGAAGGACGTGCACTGATCACGCAGTAGTTTCTGGTTGTTGAACGCGCCCGGGGCGCCCCAGCAGAAATGCCGGGGGCGCCCCGGGCGCGTTTTCATTTAAAGTTGCACAAGCATCCCGTGCGAGGAGCCGCTACATGGGCGCAACCAACAGGTTAGCCTGCTATTCCGATCCCGCTGATCACTATTGTCATCGGGTACGCCTGGTGTTGGCCGAGAAGGGCGTTGCCGTACAGGTCATCGATGTCGACCTCGCCCGCCTGCCGCCCAAGCTGGCCGAGGTGAACCCTTACGGCAGTGTGCCGACCCTGGTCGACCGTGACCTGGCGTTGTATGAGTCGACCGTGGTGATGGAATACCTGGAGGAGCGTTACCCGCACCCGCCGCTGATGCCGGTATACCCGGTTGCGCGTGGCAACAGCCGTTTGCTGATGCACCGCATTCAGCGCGACTGGTGTGCCCTGGCCGATACCGTGCTCGATTCACGCAGCAGCGAGGCTGCCAGAACCGAAGCGCGCAAGGCCTTGCGCGAAAGCCTGACCGGCGTTTCGCCGCTGTTCAATGAATTCGCCTGTTTCATGAGCGATGAGCAAAGCCTGGTCGATTGCTGTCTACTGCCCATACTCTGGCGTTTGCCGGTGTTGGGTATCGAGTTGCCGCGGCAAGCCAAGCCGCTGCTGGATTACATGGAACGTCAGTTCGCCCGCGAGCCTTTCCAGGCGAGCCTGTCCTCCGTAGAACGTGAAATGCGCAAGCTTTAAGGAGCCGTTGATGAACTCCAGTCGCCCCTATCTGGTTCGAGCACTGTACGAGTGGATCGTCGACAACGATTGCACGCCCCATATGCTGGTCAATGCCGAATTCCCGAAAGTTCAGGTGCCGGATGGTTTCGCCAGTGATGGCCAGATTGTCCTGAATATCTCCCCAAGCGCTGTGCGCCACCTGCACATGGACAATGAAGCGGTCAGCTTCGAGGGTCGTTTCAGTGGAGTGGCCCACTCGCTGTTCGTACCCGTTGGCGCCATTCTAGGCATCTATGCCCGCGAAAATGGCCAGGGCATGGTCTTCGAGCTGGAGTCGCCAATGGATGGCGACGAGCCGGAAGACGATGACGTGCAGCCGGATGACGACGGGCCGCCAGAGGGTGGTGGGCAGCCGCCACGCCCAAGTGGCCGACCGAGCCTGAAAGTGGTCAAGTAACAAAAAAGGCGATCCAACCGGATCGCCTTTTTTGTGCCTGCCACACCACTTTCAGCGCCTGTGAGATCGAGCGCCGCCCGCGCGGCGCATCGCGAGCTGGGCACGGCATTGTCAGTCAGCATCTGGGTCTTGATCTTGGTGGTCAGCCAGGCGTCGTTGTTGCGTGCCAGGATGGAGGAGGGCTGCATCACCTGCAGTTCGTTGTGCACTTTCTTGACCCGCTGCACCTGGCCGGCGGTTTGCTCGGCAAGGCTCTTGAGGTCGGCGCGCGGGGTTTGCCCGGCCAGCAGGACGATGCCGTTGTAGCTGCTGACAACGATGTGCGAGCCTTTGTCCAGGTCAGGGCTGGCTTTGGAAATGTTCACGGCGGCCTTGGTCTCGATCAGCGAGTCGTCGATCTTGCTGCCGATGGTGCGCGTGCCGCGATCGTCCTCGATCGGCGAATTGCGTGTAGAGGTAAGTACCGAGCTGCAACCGGTGACGCTCAGGCACAGGGTCAGGGCCATCAGGCCGAGGCGCATTGGGGTCATTCTTCACTCCCGAACAGTTGGCTGTCGATCAGGTCGCACAGGCAGTGGATCGCCAGCAGGTGGACTTCCTGGATACGCGCGGTAACGGTGGAAGGTACGCGGATTTCCACGTCCTCGGGCAGCAGCAGCGAAGCCATGCCGCCGCCGTCGCGGCCAGTCAATGCTACGACAATCATTTCGCGGTCATGTGCGGCCTGGATCGCCTGGATCACGTTGGCCGAGTTGCCGCTGGTGGAAATCGCCAGCAGAACGTCGCCGGGTTGGCCCAGGGCGCGGATCTGCTTGGAAAAGACTTCGTTGTAGCTGTAATCGTTGGCGATCGAGGTCAGGGTCGAGCTGTCGGTAGTCAGCGCGATGGCAGGCAGGCTCGGGCGTTCACGTTCGAAGCGGTTGAGCAGCTCGGAGGAAAAATGCTGGGCATCGCCAGCCGATCCGCCGTTGCCGCAGGCGAGCATCTTGCCCTCGTTGAGCAGCGCATTGACCATGACCAGGCTGGCCTGCTCGATGTGCGGTGCCAGGATGTCCATTGCCTGTTGCTTGGTATCGATGCTGGCCTGAAACAGCCGGCGGATTCGGGATTGCATGTCCATCTGGTGACCTTAAGTAGGGCGGTGGCCTTTGCTACGCGCAACAACGACCGGCCCGCGATACATAGAGCAAAAAAAACGAAGTGGGTTCAGCATTCGAAGGCGTTTTTCAGCCATTGAAGCGGTCTGCCTGCATGGTGGCTGCCCTGCAGGGCGACTACGTCGAAGCGGCAGGGGTGGTTGCCCCAATGGGGCTCCTTCTGCAGGAACAGGGTGGCGGCAAGCACCAGCCGTTTCTGCTTGCGCCCGTCGATACTGTCGAGGGCGCCTCCGAAGCCCGCGTGCAACCGGTAGCGGACTTCGACGAATACTACTGTATCGGCGTCAAGCATGACCAGATCAAGCTCACCGCCTTTGCATCGCCAGTTGCGCGCCAGCAGCTGCAGACCTTGCCCCTGAAGGTACTCAAGGGCCTGGTTTTCTGCCGCTTGCCCGGCGCGGGTTGGTGATGCTGCGGCCATCAACGCGCGGTGTCAGGCAGGCGCTTGATCTGGCCGCCGGCAAATTCTGCCCATGGCAACTGGCGCTCGACGCGTTGGTTGGCGTTGATGCTCAGGCTGCCCGAAAGGCCCATGACGCGGTTGTCTGGCAGTGCTTTCAGCTGGCCCAGGCGCGGCGCCAGGCTGTAGGCATCGACGCCCATGGCATACAGGCGGCCCAGGCTGCCAGCGGCTTGCGGCCACTGTTGCACGACTTGCTGGCGCAGGCTGTTGCTGGAGTCGAGCAACCACGGCGTTTCGCAGAAGCGAATGCCGTTCATATCATTGTACTGGTTGACGTCGCCGCTGGCGCTGTACAGGTTCGAGGTCGCGTAGACAGGCACGTCACCGGCGTACTGGAAGTTCAGGGTCGGCTTGATCTGCTGTGCCTGCTGTGGGGTCGAGGCGAGGAAGATGAAGTCGATGTCCTGACGGCGCGACGGTTGCGCTGCGATGTTACCGCCTACCGTGCTTTGCAGGCTCTTGGCGCGGCCTTCGCTCTGGCGCAGCTGGAACAGGTCGGCAATTTGCTGGGCCAGGGCGACGGGTTGGGCGATGCGCTCGGCGGCGAGCAGGGTGCCGCCATTACCCTCCCAGTCCTGGCGGAAGGCGGCCAGTACGCGGTCGCCCCATTCGCCGCTCGGCACCAGGGCGACGGCGCGAACCATGCCGTCTGCGCGTGCGCGGCGGGCAACTTCGCGGGCCTCGTCTTCGGCAGCCAGGCCGAACTGGAACAGCTGCGGCGGCGCCTTCTGACCGGCGTCGGCGTAGTTCAGCGCCAGGGTGGTAATGGGCAGCTGAGGTTTGGCGGCCAGTTGCTTCACCAGCGGTTTTTCCAGCGGACCGATGACCAGTTGCACGCCAGCGGCCTGGGCCTGGCGATAGAAATCATCGAGCGAACCGATACGCGAGCTGTCGAACACCTGCACTGCAGGCGCTGGCTGGCCGGCCTGCTGGGCCTGGAAGTGGGCGGCCATGAAGCCGTCACGCAACGCGCGGGCAACACCGGCCAGCGGGCCTTCCTGCGGCAGCAGCAGGGCAATTTTGGTCAGCGGCTGGCTGGCCAGTTCCTTGAGCTTGGTCAGTGCCTGCGGCAGTTGCAGGGCTGCCGGGTGGTCCGGGTGCTGTTTGACCCAGGCTTCGATAGCCGCTTGCTGCTGCTCCAGGGTGCCGGCGCTTTTCACGGCGAAGGCCAGGCTGGTCCAGCCGCTCAGCGTCTGGTCGTTGGCTGGCTGCTGCAGTTGCTCTGCCGGCAGCGAGGCGACCAGTGCCCAGATGGCATCGTTGTTGGCGCTGGCGGCCTGGCCGCTGAGCAGCGGGGCCAGCAGTACACGCTGTTGCGCAGCAGCCAGGGCCTGGCCGTCGGCTTCGAGGGCGGCGGCGTGTACGCTGTAGGTGCGTGCTTGCTGCTCTGCCGGAAGCTCGGCGACGCGCTGCAGGCTAGGGTGAGCCAGTGCAGTCAGGGCGGCCTTGGGTTGGTTGCGGCTCATGGCCAGTTCGGCAGCGAGGGTGCTGGCGAACACTTGCTGGGCCGGCTTGAGCGTGTCCAGCGGGACTTGCTCGAGAATGCGTGCGGCGCGTGGGAAGTCCTTCTGCTTGTAGGCCAGGTCGGCTGCGCTCAGGCGCAGCAGGGCGGCGTCTTGCGCAGACTTGCTGGAAGCAGCCTTTTCGAGCAGTTGCTCGATGCTGGCATCCGGGGTGCGTGGCAGTTCGCCCAGGCTGGATGAGGGCGAGCTGGCGCAGGCCGCCAGCAGGGCAGCGAGGCAGAGGGCTGTGAGCAGCCGCAGGCATGCGATCATGTAAAGGTCCTGTTACTCGATCAAGTTGGCCGGCAATTGTACCCAAGCACTGGCCGGGGCGCGATGTCGCCGTATAGATCCTTCACTATAGGTGGCTTGCCGCCGGTCGCTGGTGAAGTTCTTTGCGCCCTGTTGCAGGCGCTCGGGCTACAATGGCGCCTTTGATCCGAATGACAGGTGTGCGCAGTGACTGATGTGGCAGGGGCTTCGAAATCCACGGTGGGGACGCTGTATGTGGTGGCAACCCCTATCGGCAACCTCGATGACATGAGCGCCCGGGCGTTGAAGGTGCTGGCGGACGTGGCGCTGATCGCCGCCGAGGACACCCGCCATTCGGTCCGGTTGCTGCAGCACTTTGGCATCGACACGCCGCTGGCTGCCTGTCATGAGCACAACGAGCGTGACGAAGGCGGGCGTTTCCTCACCAAGCTGCTGGCTGGCGAGAGCGTGGCATTGGTCTCTGATGCCGGCACGCCGCTGATTTCCGACCCGGGCTACCACTTGGTGCGCCAGGCGCGGGCCGCTGGGGTGAATGTGGTGCCGGTGCCAGGTGCCTGTGCGCTGATCGCTGCGCTGTCGGCGGCCGGCTTGCCGTCGGATCGCTTCATCTTCGAAGGTTTCCTGCCAGCCAAGCAGGCCGGGCGCCGGGCACGCCTGGAGCAGGTAAAGGAAGAGCCGCGCACGCTGATCTTCTATGAAGCCCCGCACCGAATCCTGGAGTGCCTTGAAGACATGGAGGCGGTTTTTGGTGGCGACCGCCCGGCCTTGCTAGCGCGCGAACTGACCAAGACGTTCGAGACCCTCAAGGGCCTGCCGCTGGCTGAATTGCGTGCCTTTGTGGCCGGCGACAGCAACCAGCAGCGCGGTGAGTGCGTGGTACTGGTGGGTGGCTGGAGTGCGCCGGAGGGCGAGCAGGCCATCAGTGCCGAGGCCCAGCGGGTGCTCGACCTGTTGTTAGCCGAGTTGCCGCTGAAGCGGGCGGCTGCACTTGCGGCTGAAATTACCGGGGTGCGCAAGAACCTGTTGTATCAACTTGCCCTTGAAAAGCAGAAAGCCGAATAGTGGCAAATTGATATAAATGCCGGTATTGCTTGTTCTCAAGCGCGCGTGCCGGTAACCTTGTCGGCGGAGAGTCGATCGGACAGTCGCTGCCTGTTTTTGTTCCGCAACTTTTTGTTGTGTGAGCAGCAGGGGGAGGAAAGTCCGGGCTCCATAGGGCAGAGTGCCAGGTAACGCCTGGGAGGCGTGAGCCTACGGAAAGTGCCACAGAAAATAACCGCCTAAGCACTTCGGTGCCGGTAAGGGTGAAAAGGTGCGGTAAGAGCGCACCGCACGGCTGGCAACAGTGCGTGGCTAGGTAAACCCCACTCGGAGCAAGACCAAATAGGGTTCCATCAGGCGTGGCCCGCGTCGGAACCGGGTAGGTTGCTAGAGGCGTCCAGTGATGGCCGTCGTAGAGGAATGACTGTCCTCGACAAAACCCGGCTTACAGATCGACTCTCCACCTTTCCTTCTCTGCTTCATTCGATAGCAGATCCTCTCTGGTAATACCGAAAAAATCTTACTCTTGATAAATCACTTTAACTTCGAACTCCATTCGCTTGCGTGGGTTTGATTTTTCTCGTCTTTTTTTCTACTTGGTAGTGCTTCCACCTTCTCTTAACGCGCTAAATCTCGGTCCTGTAAGGCTTTTCCTTATGAACGTGCCTTGACGGTGCTGCGGGCGGATTCCTATAGTGTGCGCAAGTGGCAGAAAGTGGGATGAAGTGGGTTTTCTGGCACAAAAAAGCTAACATTGTGGGGAGTCGCAGCCGTGTTCCGCGGAGCCAACGCCGTCAGCCTCGATGCCAAGGGCCGTCTCGCCATGCCGAGCCGGTACCGTGACGAGCTCGATTCGCGTTGCAATGGTCAGCTGATCGTGACCATCGACGCCGTGGACCCCTGCTTGTGTGTTTATCCCCTCGATGAGTGGGAACAGATAGAAGCCAAGTTGCGTGCCTTGCCATCGTTGCGTGAGGAAAACCGTCGCCTGCAGCGTTTGCTGATCGGCAATGCGGTTGACCTGGAGCTCGATGGCAGTGGGCGTTTCCTGGTACCGCCCCGCCTGCGTGAGTACGCCAAGCTCGACAAGAAGGCGATGCTGGTGGGGCAGCTGAACAAATTCCAGCTGTGGGATGAAGATGCCTGGAACGCGGTTTCGGCAGCCGACCTTGCAGCTATTCAACAACCGGGCGCCATGCCCGACGAATTGCGTGACCTGATCCTGTGACCATAGATAGCGGCTTCAACCACATTACCGTCCTGCTCGACGAAGCTGTCGAGGCATTGGCCCTGCGCGCCGACGGTTGCTATCTGGACGGCACCTTTGGCCGTGGCGGACACAGCCGGCTGATTCTCAGCAAGCTCGGGCCGCAAGGGCGGCTGCTGGGCTTCGATAAAGATCCACAGGCGATTGCCACAGGGCAAGCGCTGGCGGCCGAAGACGGCCGCTTTGTCATTGTGCAGCGCAGCTTTGCCGAGCTGGGCGCGGAAGTGGCCGAGCGCGGCCTGCACGGCAAGGTCAGCGGCGTGTTGCTGGACCTTGGCGTGTCGTCGCCGCAGCTGGATGACCCTGAGCGTGGTTTCAGCTTCCTCAATGACGGCCCGCTGGACATGCGCATGAACCCGGCCCAGGGCATCAGTGCCGCCGAGTTCATCGCCACCGCGCCGGTGGAAGAAATTGCCCGCGTCTTCAAGGAATACGGTGAAGAGCGCTTCGCCGGCCGCATGGCGCGTGCCGTGGTCGAGCGCCGTGAAAAGGAGCCTTTCACCCGCACCGCCGACCTGGCGGAAGTACTCAAGGTGGCCAACCCAGCCTGGGAAAAAGGCAAGAACCCGGCTACCCGTGCCTTCCAGGGCCTTCGCATTCACGTCAACAACGAATTGGGTGACCTGGAAGCCGGCCTCGAGGCCGCGCTCGATGCCCTCGAAGTCGGTGGCCGCCTGGCGGTGATCAGCTTCCACTCGCTGGAAGACCGTATCGTCAAGCTGTTCATGCGCAAGCTGGTCAAGGGCGAGGCCGACAACCTGCCGCGTAACCTGCCGGTACAGCACAAGGCCTTCGAGCCGAAAATCAAGCTCATCGGCAAGGCCCAGTTCGCCTCCGAAGCCGAGCTCAAGGCCAACCCACGGTCGCGTAGCGCCGTGATGCGCGTGGCGGAGAAGCTGCGGTGAGCAGGCTGTTTGCCAAACCCTTGCCAGGCGGAAGCTTCCTGATGCTTCTGCTGTTCGTTGCCGTGCTGGTTTCGGCTATCGCCGTGTCCTACAGCGCGCACTGGAACCGTCAGTTGCTCAACACCTTGTACGGCGAGCTGAACGAGCGTGACAAGGCCCAGGCCGAGTGGGGGCGCCTGATTCTTGAACAGAGCACCTGGACTGCTGCCAGCCGTATCGAGAGTCTGGCTTCCGAGCAATTGAAGATGCGCGTACCTTCGGCTGACGAAGTGCGGATGGTGGCGCCATGATGAAGCTCGAAGGCGCACTCTACCCGTGGCGCTTCCGCGTGGTGATCGGCTTGCTGGCCATCATGGTCGGTGCCATTTGCTGGCGCATCATCGATTTGCAGGTCGTTGACCGTGACTTCCTCAAGGGGCAGGGCGACGCGCGCAGCCTGCGTCATATCCCTATTCCGGCGCACCGTGGCCTGATTACCGACCGCAACGGTGAACCGCTGGCCGTGAGCACCCCGGTTACCACCCTGTGGGCAAACCCCAAGGAAATGCAGGCGTCCAAAGAGCGCTGGCCGCAGTTGGCCGCAGCGCTGGGGCAAAACCCGCAGCAGCTGACCGAGCGCCTGACCCAGCAAGCCAACAAGGAATTCATCTACCTGGTCCGCGGCCTGACCCCGGAGCAGGGCCAGCATGTGCTCGACCTGAAAGTGCCTGGTGTGTACGGCCTGGAAGAATTCCGTCGCTTCTATCCGGCGGGTGATGTCACCGCGCACATGGTCGGCTTCACTGATCTCGACGACCATGGTCGCGAAGGTGTCGAACTGGCCTATGACGAATGGCTGGCCGGCGTGCCGGGCAAGCGGCAGGTGATCAAGGACCGGCGCGGCAGGCTGATCAAAGACATCCAGGTAACCAAGAACGCCAAGGCCGGAAAGACCTTGGCGTTGTCGATAGACCTGCGCCTGCAGTACCTGGCCACCCGCGAACTGCGCAATGCCATTGCCGAACAGGACGCCAAGGCCGGCAGCCTGGTGATCATGGACGTCAAGACCGGTGAGGTCCTGGCCATGGTCAACCAGCCGACCTACAACCCCAACAACCGCCGCAGCATGTTCCCGGCGGCCATGCGTAACCGGGCGATCATCGACGTGTTCGAGCCAGGCTCCACGGTCAAGCCGATCTCCATGAGTGCGGCCCTGCAGAGCGGGCGCTGGAAGCCGACCGACAAGGTCGAGGTGTACCCGGGCAGCCTGCAGATCGGCCGCTACACCATCAAGGACGTATCGCGCAGTGAAGGCCCGATCCTCGACCTGACCGGGATCCTGATCAACTCCAGTAACGTCGGCATGAGCAAGATCGCCTTCGACATTGGCGGTGAGGCTATCTACCGCGTCATGTCCCAGGTCGGCCTGGGCCAGTACACCGGTCTGGGTTTCCCGGGTGAGCGCGTCGGTAACCTGCCTAATCACCGCGAGTGGCGCAAGGCTGAGACCGCAACCTTGTCCTATGGCTATGGCGTGTCGGTGACCGCCCTGCAACTGGTGCATGCCTACGCGGCGCTGGCCAACGACGGCAAGATGGTGCCGCTGTCGATCCTCAAGGTCGACAAGGCGCCGGACGCTGTGCAGGCCATTCCAAAGGAAACCGCCGAAACCGTTCAGGGCATGCTGCAGCAGGTGATCGAAGCGCCGCGTGGTGTGTTCCGCGCCCAGGTGCCGTTCTATCACGTGGCCGGCAAGTCCGGTACCGCGCGTAAGGCCACCGTGGGTTCCAAGGGCTACACCGAAAACGCCTACCGCTCGCTGTTCGCCGGCTTCGGTCCGATGAGCGACCCGCGCTATGCCATCGTCGTGGTCATCGACGAGCCGGGCAAAGGCGGCTACTTCGGTGGCCTGGTTTCTGCGCCGGTATTCAGCAAGGTCATGTCCGGCACCTTGCGTCTGATGAACGTGCCGCCAGATAACCTGCCGCCACCCGCGCCAGCGGCACCCGCCGTGCAATCGCAAGTCAACGCAGCAGCCGCCAAGGGAGGGCGTGGATGATGACAATGCCATTGAGCAAACTTTTCGCCCACGCCAGTCGTGACCCGCTGATTCGTGAGCTGACCCTGGACAGCCGCAATGTGCGCCCGGGTGACCTGTTCCTGGCCGTGCCGGGCGCCAAGGTCGATGGTCGCGAGCATATTGCCGATGCGCTGGCCCGTGGCGCCGCTGCAGTGGCCTACGAAGAGCAGGGCGCCAACGTGCTGCCGCTGACCGATGTGCCGCTGATTCCGGTCAAAGGCCTGATCGCTCAGCTGTCGGATATTGCCGGGCGTTTCTATGGCGAGCCCAGCCGTCAGTTGAACCTGGTGGGGGTGACCGGCACCAACGGAAAGACCAGCGTTACCCAGTTGGTGGCCCAGGCGCTCGACCTGCTCGGCCAGCGCTGCGGCCTGATTGGCACCCTGGGGACCGGCTTCTACGGTGAGTTGCAGAGCGGTCGCCTGACCACGCCCGACCCGATCGCGGTGCAGTCGACCCTCAACGACCTCAAGAAAGGTGGCGCCAAGGCTGTGGCCATGGAGGTTTCCTCCCATGCGCTGGAGCAAGGCCGGGTTGCCGCACTGGAATTCGACATCGCGGTGATGACCAATCTCTCCCGCGACCACCTCGACTATCACGGCAGCATGGAGGCCTATGAGGCCGCCAAGGCCAAGCTGTTCGCCTGGCCGAGCCTGCGTTGCCAGGTGGTCAACCTGGATGACGCCTTTGGGCGTCGCCTGGCCGATGACTTTGCCCGGCGCCCGAGTGTCGATCACATCGAGACCCGGCTGCTTAGCTACAGCCTGGAAAACCCGGACGCTTCGCTGTTCTGCCGCGAAGCCGTATTCAATGACGATGGTGTGCGTGCCACCCTGGTCACCGCCCAGGGTGAGCGCGCTCTGCGCAGCCAGCTGTTGGGCCGCTTCAACCTGAGCAACATGCTGGCTGCCGTGGCGACCCTGCTGGCGCTGGACTATTCGTTGGACGAAATTCTCAAGGTCACCCCGCACCTGCAAGGGCCGGTAGGCCGCATGCAGCGCCTGGGTGGCGGCGACAAGCCGCTGGTGGTGGTCGACTACGCGCACACCCCGGACGCCCTCGAGAAAGTGCTTGAAGCCCTGCGCCCGCACGCCCACGGCAAGCTGCTGTGCCTGTTTGGCTGCGGTGGAGACCGCGACCGTGGCAAGCGCCCACTGATGGCCGAAGTGGCCGAGCGCTTGGCCGACCGCGTGCTGGTCACCGACGACAACCCGCGCACTGAAGACCCGCTGCGCATTTTCGACGACATCCGCCCCGGCTTCGCCAAGCCTGCCGAGGTCGAGTTCGTCGCCGGCCGTGGTGAAGCCATCGCGCACCTGATTGCCACCGCTGCTGCCAGCGACGTGATCGTGCTGGCCGGCAAGGGGCACGAGGATTACCAGGAGATCAATGGCCAGCGCCATGACTTCTCCGACCTGACTGAAGCCGAGAAGGCACTTGCAGCCTGGGAGGCTCCACATGCTTAAGCCGCTGTCACTCAGCCAGCTGACCACAGCACTGAGTGGTCAACAAATCGGTGGCGAGGCCACCTTCACCGGTGTCAGCATCGACAGCCGCAGCGTCAGCGCCGGGCAGCTGTTCGTCGCCTTGGCCGGTCCGCGTTTCGATGGTCACGACTACCTGGCCGATGTGAAGGCCAAAGGCGCAGTCGCTGCCCTGGTCGAGCGTGAAGTGGCCGGTGTCGACCTGCCGCAATTGCTGGTCAAGGATTGCCGGGTAGCGCTCGGCCAGCTCGGCGCCTTGAACCGCGCCGCCTTCGACAAGCCTGTTGTTGCCATTACCGGTTCCAGCGGCAAGACCACCGTCAAGGAAATGCTTGCCGGCATCCTGCGTACCCGTGGCTTGGTGCATGCCACCCGTGGCAACCTGAACAACGACCTGGGCGCGCCGCTGACCCTGCTGGAGATCGCCCCCGAGCACAGCGCGGCGGTGATCGAACTGGGCGCCTCGCGCATTGGTGAAATCCGCTACACCGTCGGCCTGACGAAGCCTCAGGTGGTCATCATCAACAACGCCGGTACCGCCCACGTTGGCGAGTTCGGCGGGCCGGAAAAGATCGTTGAAGCCAAGGGCGAGATTCTCGAAGGCCTGGGCGAGGGCGGCACTGCCATCCTCAACCTGGCTGACAAGGCGTTCGACATCTGGCGCAAGCGTGCCGGCGACCACCGCATTTTCACCTTTGCACTGGATAACCCGCAGGCAGACTTCCACGCCAGTCATATTGGCCGTGATGCCCGGGGCTGCCCGTCGTTCACCCTGCATGGGCCTGATGGCAGCGTGCCGGTACAGCTGAACCTGCTGGGTACCCACAACGTCAGCAACGCCTTGGCCGCTGCGGCTGCCGCCCATGCCGTTGGTCTGAGCCTTAGCGGCATCGCCGCCGGCCTGGCTGCGGTACAACCGGTCAAGGGCCGCACCGTGGCGCAGATCGCGCCGAACGGTGTGCGGGTAATCGACGACAGTTACAACGCAAATCCCACCTCCATGTGCGCGGCCATTGATATACTCGCCGGCTTTTCCGGGCGCACCGTCCTGGTGCTTGGAGATATCGGCGAACTGGGGCAATGGGCGGAAGAAGGCCACCGTCAGGTGGGTGACTACGCGCGTGGCAAGGTCGATGCCCTGTACGCAGTGGGTTCCAACATGACATATGCGGTCAAGGCGTTCGGCGCCAATGGCCGTCATTTCGCTACTCAAGCTGAGCTGATCGACGCCGTTAGCGCCGAAAGTGCCAGCGACACCACTATCTTGATCAAGGGCTCGCGCAGCGCTGCGATGGAAAACGTCGTGGCGGCATTGTGCGGTGCCAGCGGGGAGAAACATTAATGCTGCTGCTGTTGGCCGAGTATCTGCAACAGTTCCACAAAGGCTTCGCGGTCTTCCAGTACCTGTCCCTGCGCGGGATTCTTGGTGTGCTGACCGCGTTGTCCCTGGCGCTGTGGCTGGGGCCGTGGATGATCCGTACCCTGCAAATTCGTCAGATCGGCCAGGCCGTGCGTAATGACGGCCCGCAATCGCACCTGTCCAAGTCCGGCACCCCGACCATGGGTGGCGCATTGATCCTGTCGGCCATCGCGATCAGCACGCTGCTGTGGGCTGATCTGTCCAACCGCTACGTGTGGGTGGTGCTGATCGTAACGCTCGCATTCGGTGCCATCGGATGGGTCGATGACTACCGCAAGGTGATCGAAAAGAACTCGCGTGGCCTGCCAAGCCGCTGGAAGTACTTCTGGCAGTCGGTGTTCGGCCTGGCTGCGGCCGTGTTCCTGTACAAGACCGCGCCGACCAGCGTCGAGACCACGTTGATCCTGCCGTTCATCAAGGACGTCACCATCCCGCTGGGCATCGGCTTCGTGGTGCTGACCTACTTCGTCATCGTCGGCTCCAGCAACGCGGTCAACCTCACCGACGGCCTCGACGGCCTGGCAATCATGCCGACGGTGATGGTCGGCGGCGCCCTGGGCATCTTCTGCTACCTGTCGGGTAACGTGAAGTTCGCCGAATACCTGCTGATCCCTTACGTTCCGGGCTCGGGCGAACTCATCGTGTTCTGTGGCGCGCTGATCGGTGCCGGCCTGGGCTTCCTGTGGTTCAACACCTACCCGGCACAAGTCTTCATGGGTGATGTCGGTGCGCTGGCGCTGGGCGCGGCGCTGGGCACCATCGCGGTGATCGTTCGCCAGGAAATCGTCCTGTTCATCATGGGCGGCATCTTCGTCATGGAAACCTTGTCGGTGGTGATCCAGGTCGCCTCCTTCAAGCTGACCGGCAAGCGCGTGTTCCGCATGGCGCCGATCCACCACCACTTTGAACTCAAGGGCTGGCCAGAACCACGGGTGATCGTCCGCTTCTGGATCATCACCGTGATTCTGGTGCTGATTGGCCTTGCAACCCTGAAACTGAGGTAGATGAGCGTGTCTTTGATCGCTTCCGACCAATTCCGCATCGTTGTCGGCCTCGGCAAGAGCGGCATGTCCCTGGTTCGCTTCCTGGCGAACCGGGGCATTGCCTTTGCGGTCGCCGACACCCGCGAGCAACCGCCGGAACTGGACACCCTGCGCCGTGATTACCCGCAGGTGGAAGTGCGCTGTGGTGAACTGGATGTGGACTTCCTGTGCCGCGCCAACGAACTGTACGTAAGCCCTGGCCTGGCCCTGGCCACGCCAGCCCTGCAGCAGGCTGCTGCGCGTGGTGTGAAACTGTCCGGTGACATCGAACTGTTCGCCCGCAACGCCAAAGCGCCGATCATTGCCATCAGCGGCTCCAACGCCAAGAGCACGGTCACTACTCTGGTCGGCGAAATGGCCGCCAAGGCGGGCAAGCGTGTAGCGGTGGGTGGCAACCTCGGTACCCCGGCGCTGGACCTGCTGGCCGATGACGTCGAGCTGTACGTGCTGGAGCTGTCCAGCTTCCAGCTGGAAACCACCGACCAGCTCAATGCTGAAGTGGCCACCGTACTGAACATCAGCGAAGACCATATGGACCGCTACAGCGGCCTGCCGGCCTACCACCTGGCCAAGCACCGGATTTTCCGTGGCGCGAAGCAGGTCGTGGTCAACCGTCAGGACGCCCTGAGCCGGCCGCTGCCGGTGGAAGGCCGCCCGTGCTGGACCTTCGGCCTCAACCAGCCGGACTTCAAGGCCTTCGGCCTGCGCGAAGTGGATGGCGAGAAATACCTGGCATTCGAGTTCCAGGCGCTGATGCCAGCGCGTGAACTGAAGATTCGCGGTGCGCACAACCAGAGCAATGCCTTGGCGGCGTTGGCCCTGGGGCATGCCGCAGGCCTGCCGTTCGAGCCCATGCTCGAAGCCCTGCGCGAGTTCGGTGGCCTGGCCCATCGCTGCCAGTGGGTGCGTGAGCGCAATGGCGTGAACTGGTACGACGATTCCAAGGCCACCAACGTCGGTGCAGCTTTGGCCGCCATCGAAGGCCTGGGTGCCGATATCGAAGGCAAATTGGTATTGATCGCCGGTGGCGACGGCAAAGGTGCCGAGTTCACGGCCTTGCGTGAGCCGGTCAAGCGCTTCTGCCGGGCCGTGGTACTGCTTGGCCGTGATGCCGAGCGCCTGGCCGAGGCCCTGGGTGATGACGTGCCACTGGTACGGGTCAAGACCCTTGATGACGCCGTGCAACAGTGTGCCGAACTGGCTCAGGCCGGCGATGCCGTGCTGCTGTCGCCCGCATGTGCCAGCCTCGACATGTTCAAGAACTTCGAAGAGCGCGGGCGCCTGTTCGCCCAGGCAGCGGGAGGCCTTGCATGATCTTCGGCATCTTCAAGCCCTACCCGTCGCCGCTGATCAGCGGCCGTGGCATCGACCTGGACTTCCCGATGCTCGCCGGCTGCCTGGCCTTGCTGGGCCTGGGCCTGGTGATGATCACCTCGGCGTCGTCGGAAGTGGCTGCGGTGCAGTCGGGCAACCCGCTTTATCACATGTTCCGCCACCTGGTGTACGTGTTCCTGGGCCTGGTGGCCTGTGGCGCCACCATGCTGGTGCCGATCGCCACCTGGCAGCGCATGGGCTTCATGATGCTGCTGGGCGCCTTCGGCCTGCTGGTGCTGGTGCTGGTGCCGGGTATCGGCCGTGAGGTGAACGGTTCGATGCGCTGGATCGGTTTCAGCTTCTTCAACGTGCAGCCTTCGGAAATCGCCAAGGTATTCGTGGTCGTTTACCTGGCCGGTTACCTGGTACGTCGGCAAACCGAGGTACGCGAGACCTGGATGGGCTTTTTCAAACCGTTCATCGTGCTGCTGCCCATGGCTGCCCTGTTGCTGATGGAGCCGGACTTCGGCGCCACCGTGGTAATGATGGGTGCCGCGGCGGCCATGCTGTTCCTGGGCGGGGTGGGGCTGTTCCGCTTCAGTCTGATGGTGGTGTTGGCGGTGCTGGCGGTGTTCGTACTGGTACAGGCGCAGCCGTACCGGATGGCGCGACTTATTACCTTTACCGACCCGTGGTCCGACCAGTTCGGCTCGGGCTACCAGTTGACCCAGGCACTGATCGCCTTCGGCCGTGGCGAGTGGCTGGGCGTTGGCCTGGGCAACAGCGTGCAGAAGCAGTTCTACCTGCCCGAGGCGCACACCGACTTCGTGTTCTCGGTATTGGCCGAAGAACTGGGCGTCGTCGGTTCGCTGGTGACCATCGCATTGTTCGTGTTCGTCACCGTGCGTGCCCTGTACATCGGCCTGTGGGCCGAAAAAGCCAAGCAGTTCTTTGCAGCGTATGTGGCCTTTGGCCTGGCCTTCCTGTGGATTGGCCAGTTCCTGATCAACATCGGCGTAAACGTCGGCCTGCTGCCGACCAAAGGCCTGACCCTGCCGTTCCTCAGTTACGGAGGTAGCTCGCTGGTGATCTGCTGCGCCTGCGTGGGTTTGCTGCTGCGCATCGAGTGGGAAAGCCGTACGCACCTGGGCAGCGAGGAACACGAATTCAGCGAAAGCGATTTTGCCGAGGAGACCAGTCATGGCCGCTGACGGCAAGAACGTATTGATCATGGCTGGCGGCACCGGGGGCCACGTGTTCCCGGCCCTGGCCTGCGCGCGGGAGTTCCAGGCGCGCGGTTACAGCGTGCACTGGCTGGGCACCCCGCGTGGCATTGAGAACGAGCTGGTGCCACAGGCTGGCTTGCCACTGCACCTGATTCAGGTCAGCGGCCTGCGCGGCAAAAGCAAACTGTCGCTGCTCAAGGCGCCGTTCACCCTGGTCAAGGCCGTGCTGCAGGCTCGGCGCATCATTCGCCAGCTCAAGCCGGTGTGCGTGCTGGGCTTTGGTGGCTACGTGACCGGCCCCGGCGGTGTGGCCGCGCGGTTGTGTGGCGTGCCGCTGGTGATCCACGAACAGAACGCGCGTGCAGGTACCGCCAATCGGCTGCTGGTGCCGCTCTCGGCGCGGGTCTGCGAAGCTTTCCCGAACACCTTCGAGGCCAGCGACAAGCGTCGTACCACCGGCAACCCGGTGCGCCCGGAGCTGTTCATGGAAGCGCAACGCGCCCCCCTGGCCGAGCGCCGTGCACGCCTGCTGGTGCTCGGTGGCAGTCTGGGTGCGGAACCATTGAACAAATTGTTGCCTAAGGCCCTGTCCGAAGTGCCCGCCACCCTGCGGCCAGAGGTGTTCCACCAGGCCGGCAAGCAACACGCGCCGATTACCGCCGAGCGTTATCACGAGGCGGGCGTCGAGGCTCAGGTAGAGCCCTTTATCAAGGACATGGCCCAAGCCTATGGCTGGGCCGACATGGTGGTGTGCCGGGCCGGTGCCCTGACCGTCAGCGAGCTGGCGGCAGCAGGCCTGCCCTCGATGCTGGTGCCTTTGCCCCACGCCATCGACGATCACCAGACCCACAACGCCCAATATCTGGCCCGAGAAGGCGCTGCCTTCCTGATGCCACAAGCGACAACTGGCGCAGCGCAGCTCGCTGAACGCCTGAACGAGGTGCTGATGCAACCCGAAAAACTCAACGTCATGGCAGGCACCGCACGGCGCCTGGCCAAACCTGCCGCAACCAGCACCGTGGTCGATATCTGCCTGGAGGTGGCCCATGGTTGAGAGCCAGAAAGCCATGCCCCAACCGAAGATGGGCCGTATCCGCCGTATCCACTTCGTCGGTATCGGCGGCGTGGGCATGTGCGGCATTGCCGAAGTGTTGCTGAACCTGGGCTATGAAGTGTCCGGTTCCGACCTGAAAGCCTCGCCGGTGACCGAGCGCCTGGAATCGTTCGGTGCCGAGATCTTCGTCGGCCACCGCGCCGAGAACGCCGCCACCGCCGATGTGCTGGTGGTGTCCAGCGCCATCAACCCGGCCAACCCGGAAGTGGCCACCGCCCTGGAGCGCCGCATTCCGGTAGTGCCGCGCGCCGAGATGCTTGCCGAGCTGATGCGCTACCGCCATGGCGTGGCCGTGGCCGGTACCCACGGCAAGACCACCACCACCAGCCTGCTGGCCTCGGTGTTCGCCGCCGGCGGCCTGGACCCGACCTTCGTCATCGGTGGCCGCCTGACCGCTGCCGGCACCAATGCCCAGCTGGGTACCAGCCGCTACCTGATCGCCGAAGCGGATGAAAGCGATGCCAGCTTCCTGCACCTGCAGCCGATGGTAGCCGTGGTCACTAACATCGACGCCGACCACATGGCGACCTATGAAGGTGACTTCAACAAGCTGAAGAAAACCTTCGTCGAGTTCCTGCACAACCTGCCGTTCTACGGCTTGGCCGTGATGTGCCTGGACGACCCGGTGGTGCGCGAGATCCTGCCGCAGGTGAAGCGCCCGACCGTAACCTATGGCTTCAGCGAAGAGGCCGACATCCGCGCCATCAACGTGCGCCAGCAGGGCATGCAAACGCACTTCACCGTGCTGCGTCGCGACCGCGAGCCGCTTGAGGTGTCGGTGAACATGCCCGGCAACCACAACGTGCTCAACGCCCTGGCCACCATTGCCATCGCCACTGACGAAGGCATCACCGACGAGGCCATCATCCAGGGCTTGTCTGGCTTCCAGGGTGTCGGTCGACGTTTCCAGGTGTATGGCGAACTGCCGGTCGAAGGCGGCAGCGTGATGCTGGTCGACGACTACGGCCACCACCCGACCGAAGTGGCGGCGGTGATCAAGGCCGTGCGGGGGGGGTGGCCAAGCCGCCGCCTGGTGATCGTCTACCAGCCGCACCGCTACAGCCGCACCCGCGACCTGTACGACGATTTCGTCCAGGTGCTGGGCGATGCCAACGTGTTGCTGCTGATGGAGGTCTACCCGGCCGGCGAAGAGCCGATTCCCGGTGCCGACAGCCGCCAGCTTTGCCACAGCATCCGTCAGCGCGGCAAGCTGGACCCGATCTACATCGAACGTGGCGCCGAGCTGGCACCGCTGGTGAAACCGCTGCTGCGCGCAGGTGACATCCTGATCTGCCAGGGTGCCGGTGATGTCGGCGGCCTCGCCCCGCAACTGATGAAAAGCCCGCTGTTCGCTGGCGCCAAGCAGGAGAAGTCGAAATGACCAGCGCCTACGAAAAGCTGCACTCAACCCTGGACGTCAAGGCGTTCGGCCGTGTCGCCGTGCTGTACGGTGGCAAAAGCGCCGAGCGTGAAGTGTCGCTGAAGTCCGGCGCTGCGGTGATCGATGCCCTGACCACTGCCGGTGTCGACGTGGTCGCCATCGATGTGGGCGACGACCTGCTCGACCGCCTGCAAAGTGAGAAGATCGACCGCGCCTTCATCATCCTCCACGGCCGTGGCGGTGAAGACGGCAGCATGCAAGGCCTGCTGGAGTGCCTGGGCATCCCCTACACCGGCAGTGGCATCCTTGCCTCGGCGTTGGCCATGGACAAGCTGCGCACCAAACAGGTGTGGCAGAGCCTGGGTATTCCCACCCCGCGCCACGCGGTATTGGCGAGCGAAAGCGATTGTTTGCAGGCCAGTACGGAACTGGGCTTCCCGCTTATCGTCAAACCCGCCCATGAAGGCTCTAGCATCGGCATGGCCAAGGTGAACAGCGCCCAGGAACTGGTCGCTGCCTGGCAGGACGCCGCCAAATACGATTCCCAGGTACTGGTGGAACAGTGGATCCACGGCCCGGAGTTCACCATCGCGGTCTTGCGCGGTCAGGTGCTGCCGCCGATCGCACTGGGGACGCCGCATGTGTTCTACGACTACGACGCCAAGTACATCGCCAACGATACCCAGTACCGCATCCCGTGCGGCCTGGACAGTGACAAGGAACAGGAACTGATCGACCTGACCGCACGCGCCTGCGATGCCATCGGCATCGAAGGCTGGGGGCGTCTGGACGTGATGCAGGACGAGCAGGGCCGGTTCTGGCTGCTCGAAGTCAACACCGCACCCGGCATGACTGATCATAGCCTGGTGCCCATGGCGGCCCGCGCGGCTGGCCTGGACTTCCAGCAACTGGTGCTGGCAATCCTGGCTGAAAGCGTGGCGACGCGAGGTTAATAACCATGCAAGGCGCGATGATACGTCAGCAGCAACCCGTTACCGGCCGTAGTAAGCCGGTGCCGCGTGGTGCCAGCCGGCTGGTGGCCGACGAGCCCGTATCGGCGCGCCTGCCGCGTCCAAGCCTGGGCGGCCTCAAACGCCTGCTGTGGCCGGTGCTGCTGGTGGCGGCCGGCTTTGGTGCCTATGAGGGTGCCATTCGCCTGATGCCCTATGCCGACCGGCCGATCACCAAGATCGACGTGCAGGGTGACCTCAGCTACATCAGCCAGCAATCGGTGCAGCAGCGTATCGCGCCCTACGTGGCGGCGAGTTTCTTCAGCGTCGACCTGCCGGCGATGCGTGCGGAACTCGAACAGATGCCATGGATCGCCCACGCCGAAGTGCGCCGGGTGTGGCCCGACGAGGTGGTGATCCGCCTGGAAGAACAGCTGCCGGTGGCACGCTGGGGTGACGAAGCCTTGCTCAACAACCAGGGCCAGGCCTTTACCCCGCGTGAACTGGCCAACTACGAGCACCTGCCGCAGCTGGCCGGGCCGCAACGTGCTCAGCAACAAGTCATGCAGCAGTATCAGGTATTGAGCCAGATGCTGCGCCCCCTGGGCTTTTCCATCGCTCGCCTGGAGCTGCGCGAGCGAGGCAGCTGGTTCCTGACCACGGGCGCGAGCAGCGCCGGGCCAGGCATCGAGCTGCTGCTGGGGCGCGACCATCTGGTGGAGAAGATGCGCCGTTTCATTGCCATTTACGACAAGACACTCAAAGACCAGATCACCACTATCGCCCGCATTGATCTGCGTTATTCCAACGGACTTGCCGTTGGCTGGCGGGAACCGATTGCACCGACGACGGCCCAACCCGCCGTTGCGAAGAATTAGAGAGAGGCAGGACCATGGCAAACGCGCATAGCGGCAAAATGATCGTCGGGCTGGACATTGGCACCTCCAAGGTGGTGGCGCTGGTGGGCGAAGTGGGCGAAGACGGCACCCTGGAAATCGTCGGGATCGGCACCCATCCGTCCCGCGGCCTGAAGAAAGGCGTGGTGGTGAACATCGAGTCCACCGTGCAGTCGATCCAGCGTGCGGTGGAAGAAGCCCAGCTGATGGCCGGCTGCCGTATCCACTCGGCCTTCGTTGGCGTGGCCGGCAACCACATCCGCAGCCTGAACTCCCACGGCATCGTCGCCATCCGCGACCGCGAGGTCAGCCTGGCCGACCTGGAGCGCGTGCTCGACGCCGCCCAGGCCGTGGCTATTCCGGCCGACCAGCGTGTGCTGCACACTCTGCCGCAGGACTACGTGATCGACAACCAGGAAGGCGTGCGCGAGCCACTGGGCATGTCGGGCGTGCGTCTGGAAGCCAAGGTTCACGTGGTCACCTGCGCAGTGAATGCGGCGCAGAACATCGAGAAGTGTGTACGCCGCTGTGGCCTGGAAATCGACGACATCATCCTCGAGCAGCTGGCCTCGGCGTACTCGGTGCTGACCGACGATGAAAAAGAACTGGGCGTATGCCTGGTGGACATCGGTGGTGGCACCACCGACATCGCCATCTTCACCGAAGGCGCCATTCGTCACACCGCGGTCATCCCGATTGCCGGCGACCAGGTGACCAACGACATCGCCATGGCCCTGCGTACCCCGACCCAGTACGCCGAAGAAATCAAGATCCGCTACGCCTGCGCCCTGGCCAAACTGGCCGGTGCCGGCGAGACCATCAAGGTGCCGAGCGTGGGCGACCGCCCACCGCGCGAGCTGTCGCGCCAGGCCCTGGCCGAGGTGGTGGAGCCACGTTACGACGAGCTCTTCACCCTGATCCAGGCCGAGCTGCGCCGCAGCGGCTACGAGGACCTGGTGCCGGCCGGCATCGTCCTCACCGGCGGCACCGCGAAGATGGAAGGTGCCGTGGAACTGGCCGAGGAAATCTTCCACATGCCGGTACGCCTGGGCGTACCGCACAGCGTTCGGGGGCTGAGCGACGTGGTGCGCAACCCGATCTATTCCACCGGCGTGGGCCTGCTCACCTACGGTCTGCTGAAGCAGTCCGAGGACATGGTCCTGACCGGTAACAGCAACAGCAGCAACAACAGCTATGGCGATGAACCGAAGGCCCCAGTACTTGAGCGCTTCAAGAAGTGGGTCCAGGGCAACTTCTAAGTTTCAAAGCAGTAGTGGTAGGCGCAACAACTAGAGAACTGTAAGGAGAGGGAAAATGTTCGAGCTCGTAGACAACGTCCCGCAAAGCCCGGTCATCAAGGTGATCGGCGTTGGTGGTGGTGGCGGCAACGCCGTCAACCACATGGTCAAGAGCAGCATCGAAGGCGTGGAATTCATTTGCGCCAACACCGATGCTCAAGCGCTTAAAAACATCGGTGCGCGTACCATCCTGCAATTGGGCACTGGCGTGACCAAGGGCCTGGGTGCCGGTGCCAATCCGGAGGTCGGCCGTCAGGCCGCGCTGGAAGACCGTGAGCGCATCGCTGAAGTGCTGCAGGGCACCAACATGGTGTTCATCACCACTGGCATGGGCGGCGGTACCGGTACCGGTGCAGCGCCGATCATTGCCGAAGTGGCCAAGGAAATGGGCATCCTCACCGTAGCCGTGGTGACCCGTCCGTTCCCGTTCGAGGGCCGCAAACGTATGCAGATCGCCGATGAAGGCATCCGCATGCTGGCCGAAAGCGTCGACTCGTTGATCACCATCCCTAACGAGAAGCTGCTGACCATCCTGGGCAAGGATGCCAGCCTGCTGTCGGCGTTCGCCAAGGCTGACGATGTTCTGGCCGGTGCCGTGCGCGGTATCTCCGACATCATCAAGCGTCCGGGCATGATCAACGTCGACTTCGCCGACGTGCGTACCGTGATGGGCGAAATGGGCATGGCCATGATGGGTACTGGTTGCGCCAGCGGCCCGAACCGTGCGCGTGAAGCCACCGAGGCTGCCATCCGCAACCCGCTGCTGGAAGACGTCAACCTGCAGGGCGCCCGCGGCATCCTGGTGAACATCACCGCAGGCCCGGACCTGTCGCTGGGTGAATACTCCGATGTGGGTAGCATCATCGAGGCCTTCGCCTCTGACCACGCCATGGTCAAGGTCGGCACCGTGATCGACCCGGACATGCGCGACGAACTGCACGTGACCGTTGTGGCCACCGGCCTGGGCGCGCGCATCGAGAAGCCGGTCAAAGTGGTGGACAACACCCTGCAGACCGCTCAGCAGGCGTACGAAGCATCCAACCCCGCACCGGTTCGTCAGGAGCAGCCAGCGGTCAACTACCGTGACCTGGAGCGCCCGACCGTAATGCGTAACCAGGCCCATGCAGGTGCTGCCGCAGCCGCTAAACTGAACCCTCAGGACGACCTGGACTACCTCGATATCCCGGCTTTCCTGCGTCGTCAGGCTGATTAATGGAATTTATCAGGGGTATAAAGGTGATTGGTATTCATCAAAGGTTGGGTCTGTTATCATCCCCAGCCTTTGTTGATACCTGTTCGCAATTTGCGCTGAAGCGGCCAATGCCATGATTAAACAACGCACCCTGAAGAATACCATCCGTGCCACAGGTGTCGGTCTGCACTCCGGGGAGAAGGTTTACCTGACCCTCAAGCCTGCACCTGTTGACACCGGCATCGTCTTCCGCCGCGCCGACCTCGACCCTGTGGTCGAAATCCCTGCGCGTGCGGCCAACGTCGGCGAGACAACCATGTCGACGACGCTGGTCAACGGTGACGTCAAGGTCGATACGGTCGAGCACCTGCTCTCCGCCATGGCGGGCCTGGGCATCGATAACGCCTACGTCGAGCTCTCCGCCTCGGAAGTGCCGATCATGGATGGCAGCGCCGGTCCTTTTGTATTCCTGATTCAGTCTGCCGGCCTGGAAGAACAGGACGCAGCCAAGAAGTTCATCCGCATCCTGCGTGAGGTCACCGTGGAAGAGGGCGACAAGCGCGCCACGTTCCTGCCTTTCGAAGGGTTCAAGGTGAGCTTCGAGATCGACTTCGATCACCCGGTCCTCAAGGGCCAGACCCAGAGTGCAGTCGTCGACTTTTCCAGCACCTCGTTCGTGAAGGAAGTCAGCCGCGCCCGCACCTTCGGTTTCATGCGTGACATCGAGTACCTACGCAAGCACAACCTTGCGCTGGGCGGCAGTGTAGAGAACGCCATCGTCGTCGACGAAACGGGTGTGCTTAACGAAGACGGCCTTCGTTCCGATGACGAATTCGTCAAGCACAAGATCCTCGACGCCATTGGCGACCTGTATCTGCTGGGCAACAGCCTGATCGGCGAGTTCAAGGGCTACAAGTCCGGCCACGCGCTGAACAACCAGCTGTTGCGCAAGCTGATTGCCGAAACCGATGCCTGGGAAGTGGTCACTTTCGAAGATGCCAGCACGGCACCGATCTCGTACATGCGCCCTGTTGCGGCCGTGTAAGTTCGAACACTCTCTCTAGTGTTGTAATCAAGGCCACCCTCGGGTGGCCTTTTTT